>JAKONS010000343.1 GCA_022701845.1 Burkholderiaceae bacterium | reverse complement strand
AGCAACTCGACGAAATCGAGAGCAAGATTGAAGGAATAATTGAAGATTATCTCAGCGATCTTGCTCCAGACGACGTCGCCTAACAATAATAACAAGACCCCAGGAGAACCGACATGAGCAGCGGCCAGAAAATCATTGACGGACTAAACGACGTAATTGCCTGGAAACAAGGTGATGCTGCGGCTGCCTCCTTTCATGAATGGCAGGCGCCGACTAGTGTTGACGTTCGTTCCATCAGGAACAAGATGCAAATGACACAAAAGCAGTTCGCAGCGCGTTTTGGCTTCAAGCTCGAAACCTTGCGCAACTGGGAACAGGATAAGCGGGTGCCCGAAACTTCGGCGCGCGTGCTTTTGACCTTGATAGATAGAGACCCAGAGGCAGTTAAAAAGGCTCTAGCTATCGGCTGACGCCTGCATCCTTGCAAGCGTATGGCAAACCAGTCTGACGATACGAGAAAGCCCAGGCTGCAACCTGGGCTTCCCGTAGACCCGCGCACCGGTAGGATGCTGTGCGGGACGCGCTTTGCTTCGCCCGTCCAAGATCGGACAATTGCGAGGGCTCGTCAAGCAGCATCCCCTCACCGAAAAGAAGGGGCCGCTACGGCCAGATGGCACCATGTCAATGGAAATGATCTACTTTCTTATGTGCATTGCGATCATAGTTGGATCTATGTGCGCGTGCTTTTACTTCGCCAAAAAGGACGCTGCTGGGTACGCATTCTGCGCGTTTATCATAGCAGCGCTAACTTTCAGTTCGGCGATTAACATAATCAACTTACACAGAGCAGACCTAAGGGTCAGTCAACTCGACAGCCCTTCCAAATTGCTACTGATTCGCTTAACTCAAGCCCGGCCGCCACACAGCGCGCCGGGCTTTTTGCGTCCTACGCCCCCGCCGCCCGCATCAACCGTCGCCGCACCTCGGCGGCCTTTTCTTCGCCCGTCCGCTCGACGCTGTCCGTCCAGACCACCAAGACGATGAGGCGCAGGGAGATCTCGTCCACGCCGAGCCCGGCCGCGAACGGCAGCATCCGCGCCACAACGATATCGATGTCGCCCATCACCGCCCGAACAGCCAGATCGGTACGGCGCCCGTCGGCCGGCCCGGCGTATCGCGGTAGTAGGCCGTATCGCCGAACTCGATGCGGTTAGCCGTGAGCGCGGACAGCTTGTCGCCCGGTATGACGACCCCACCGCAGAAGTCGACGCGGATCAGCCCGACCTGCGGGTGAACGCCAAACAGCTGCAGTGTCGTCCAGCCTAGCGCTGCAGCTTCCTCCGCGTTCCGGTCGAGGAAGTTGATGCAAACCTCGTGGGTGGTGCCCCAGGTCGCCATAGTGAAGCCCGGGCACGGAACGACGCTCGGTCGAAGGTCGAGGAAGCCTTTGCGCCAGAGCTTCGGGTCGGCGGGGATGACGGCTGGTGCGGCTGGCATGGGATCCGGCGTGTGGTGGCCGGACGGGATAGGCGCGCACAGGGCAAGGAGCTAGGGCTCGGGTGTCACAGGTGCCGCGCTCCCTACCAGCGCTCCCGATAGGGGTTGTCGCGGGCAGGGTGGTGAGGCGGTATGCTGGCACGACCTATGCAAAGGCTATCGCTTCTCCCTATCCAAGCCTCTCCTGGACTTGGAACACCTCAACCCGCCCGGCTCTGGCCGTGGCGGGTTTTTCGTTTCAGGTTACCTCAACCTGCCGCGATATCGTCTGGCCCGTCGGGGAGCGGCATTCCGCGCCGCTGACGCTCGGCTACGATCTCGGATGCGAGACGCCCAAGAAATTGCCCAAGATCATCGAACGCGTCGGCGACTGCGATCGGAAGGTCTCCTTTCTGAATCATTTCATCTACCACATCGCTAAGAGGCGACATCAATACATTTTTCCAATGCGGCACAAGTGGGGTCGCAATGCGGACCATTCCGGCGACAAAAATTTGCTGCGGAATAACTTCAGGTGCATCGTATTTTTCAAATTGCATGGCGCGTCTCCAAAAAATTTGCACCATACAACTAATTATCAATTTCCATGCCACCACAAATGGATATCACTGATATTCACACACCATCAATCTTATATTTATCTAATTTTCCACTTGGGAGCGCCCCAACAATTGAGGTGTAGGCCACTCGGCACACAGCGCGGTGCGCGAACTCCACCAAGCGCCGACCTACCCACCTTGCAGGCTTTCCGCAAAATCCTCCGGCACCTCGCCGAACTGCCCCAAGATAGTCGCGGCCTCGAGCTCGCCCGTCTCGTCATCCGCAACGACCTTCAGCGCAGCCGTGCCCGGCATCCGGCCGGCCATGGCCTCGGCCTTCTTCAGCGCACCACTTTCGGTCGGCGACACCTCGCGATCGCCCGGCACCAGCCGCTTCCGCTTGATCACGAACGTCTGCACCAGAAACGTCGATTTCATCGCCATCGAACCACACTCCATGCACAGGCGCCGAGGGGGCGCCGTCCCCGTTATCAACAAGCGGCATCTACGAGCTTGACCGTGGAACCGAACGCGCGCTTGTTCTCTTTTCGTTCTAACACGAATGGAGCACGCGGTGGGCCTTTTTCGGGTCTCGGAATTGGTTCGGGAGGGCGACAACCTCGTCCGCATCCCCATCATGGGGCAGGCGCTCTGCGCCGGCTTC
>JAKONS010000244.1 GCA_022701845.1 Burkholderiaceae bacterium | reverse complement strand
TGGTGTCGATGGTGTTCGCCGATGGCACCGACAGCTTCCGTGCCCGCTCGGAGGTCACCCAGCGGCTGCCCCAGGCCGACCTGCCCGACGACGTGGTGCCGGAGATGGCGCCCGACTACACGCCGCTCGGCAAGATCTACTACTACCGGCTCAACAGTGACCGCCACACGCTGGCCCAGCTGCGCACCGAGCAGGAATGGAACATCGCCCGCGTGCTCAAGCAGATCCAGGGCGTGGCCGACATCATCAGCGTCGGCGGCTTCGTCAAGGAGTTCCATGTCGAGGTCAATCCCGGCAAGGTCGCCGGTCTGGGCCTGACGATGGACGACGTCACCCAGGCGCTGTCGCAGTCCAACAAGAACGTCGGCGGCGGGCTGCTGCGGCGCGGCGAGCAGTCGCTCATCATCCGCGGCATCGGCCTGCTGACCTCCAGCGACGACATCGAGGCGGTGGTGCTCAAGGCCAGCGGCCACAACCCCGTGACCGTGGGCGACGTCGCCCGCGTCATGCAGTCGTACACCCCGCGCCAGGGTTCGGTGGGCATGGACGGCCACGACGACGTGGTCCAGGGCATCGTGCTGCTCAAGCGCGGCGAGAACCCCTCGCGCGTGCTCGACGAGGTGCATCGCCAGGTCGCGCAGCTCAATGGCGGACTGCTGCCGGCGGGCATGCGCATGGAGCCGGCCTACGACCGTTCCGAGCTCGTCGGCCACACCCTGGCCACGGTGCAGCACAACCTGCTGTTCGGCGCCGTGCTCATCGTGGCGGTGCTGTGGCTGTTCCTGCGCAGCATCCGGGGTTCGCTGATCGTCGCCACGGTGATCCCGCTGTCGCTGCTGGTGGCCTTCATCGGCCTGTACCTGCTGGGCATGCCGGCCAACCTGATCTCGATGGGCGCGATCGATTTCGGCATCATGGTCGACGGCGCCGTGGTGCTGACCGAGAACATCATCCGCAACGCCCGGCTGCGCCAGCCGGCCACGCAGGCGGCGCTGCGCGCCATCATCGTCGACTCGGCCGTGGCGGTGGCGCGGCCGACGCTGTTCGCCATGGCCATCGTCATCGCGGCGCTGATCCCGGTGTTCTCGCTGGAGAGCGTGGAGGGCCGGATCTTCCGACCGCTGGCACTGACCTACAGCTTCGCACTGCTGGGCGCCCTGGTGTTCGCCCTGGCACTGGTGCCGGCACTGTGCGCGCTGCTGCTGCGTCCCCATCATGTGACGCAACCCGAGGCGCCGGTGTTCCGGCGCATGCACCACGCCTATCACGCGTGGCTCGAGCAGCTGCTGGGCCGGGCCCGCTCGCGCGGCGCGGTGCTGGTGGCGGCGCTCGGCGCGCTGGGGCTCGCCGGCGTCTCCGCGACCTGGCTGGGCACCGAGTTCCTGCCCGAGCTCGACGAGGGCGACGCCTACGTGCTGGTGCAGATGGCGCCCTCGGTGTCGCTGGAGAAGGGCCAGGAGATCCTGCGCGAGCTGCGGCGGCGCCTCAACACGTTTCCCGAGGTGGTCTCGGTCACGACCGAGCAGGGCCGGCCCGAATCGGGCACCGACAACGAGACCATCAACATGGCCAAGGCCCTGGTGCGGCTGAGGCCCCAGGGTCAGTGGCGCGCCGGCCTGACCAAGCCGGCGCTGGTGGCGGACATGCGCGCCTCGCTGGGCGAGATTCCCGGCGTCGCCTTCAACTTCGCGCAACCGATCCGCGACAGCGTCGAGGAATCGACGTCCGGCGCGCGCGGCCACGTGGTGCTCAAGCTGTTCGGTCCCGACATCGGCGTCATGCGCGGCCTGCTGGAGCGCACCAAGACGGCATTGCGCCCGATCGAGGGCGTGGTCGACCTCGACCTCTACCGCGACGCCCCGGCGCCGCAGCTGCACATCGAATTCGACCGCCCCGCCCTGGCGCGCCACGGCATCTCCATGGAAGTGGCCGACACCGCCGTCGAGGTGGCCCTGGCGGGCCGGGTGGTGACCACGCTCTGGGAGGGCGAGCACGGCGTGCCGGTGCGGGTGCGCCTGCCCTATGTCGACCGCATGGACGAGGCACGCATCCGCGAGATCGCGGTCTCGGCCCCCGATGGCCGGGCGGTGCCGCTGCACGCGCTGGCGCGCATCGGCGTGAAGATCGGCAACGCCTCGATCTTCCGCGAAGGCAACGCCCGCTACATGGCCCTCAAGTTCAACGTCGAGGGACGCGACATCGGCTCGGTGGTCGGCGATGCGCTGGCCGCCTTCGAGCAGGCCGCGACCCTGCCGGAGGGCTACCGGGCCGTGTGGGGCGGCGAGTGGGAGAACCAGCGCCGCGCGGCGGCCCGGCTGCAGGTCGTCATCCCGCTGTCGCTGGCGGTGGTCTTCGCGCTGCTGTTCGCGGCACTGGGGCAGGCACGCAGCGCCGGCGTGATCCTGGCGACCGCGCCGTTCGCCATGGTGGGCGGCATCGCGGCGCTGCACGTCACCGGCATCGACCTGTCGATCAGCGCGGCGATCGGCTTCATCGCCCTGCTCGGCCAGGTCGCGCTGGTCGGACTGCTGGTGGTCAGCGCGGTCGAGGCCCTGCGCCGCGAGGGCATGCCCCTGATGCGGGCGTTGATCGAAGGCACGGCCGAGCGCATGCACTCGGTGCTGCTGGTGACCCTGCTGGCCCTGCTCGGATTGCTGCCGATGGCGTTGTCGACCGGCGTCGGCAGCGAGACCCAGCGTCCCTTCGCATCGGTGATCGTGGGCGGCATGGCGGTGTTGCCGTTGGTGGCGCTGGTGCTGCTGCCGGTGCTCTATGCGTGGTTCGGACCGCGCACCTTGAAGAATGGCGAGGCCGGGGATGAATGAGGAGCAGAACGGGATGTGGCGCGCGGCGCAGCGGGTGCGCGCGATGGATGGGAAGTGGTGGGAGTGGGAGCGGCCGATGAGGATGACGAGGGTGGCCCGGTCGGTGAATGCGGTGCGGTCGGGTGGGTCCGATCGTTTGGATCGACCGGCGCGGCTGGCGCGGCTCGCGCGGCTGGAGACGACGTCGGATGGTGCGGCCGGCCGGACGCCGGCGCTCGCAATGGCTTCGGCACTCGCACTGGCGTGGATGCTCGGACTCCCAGCGGGACCTGCGAACGCGCAGGACCGGCTGCCCGCGGCGCTCGCGCCACCGGGTTCGATGCAGATACTGGCAACCGATGCGGCCAGGCCGCGGATGGGCGGCGCATCCGAGGTGGCTGGCGGGAAGGGGGCGTATGGATCGGCCGGCCCACGCGAGTCGACCCATGGATCGGACGCGGTCGAGGTCTTCCGATCCACGGACTCGATGGGTCGGGACGGCGCCGACTTCGATGCCGCCCGCCCGCCCGGCCTGTCGCTGACCGAATTCCTGGCGCTGGTGCGACGCGAGAGTCCGGCCCTGCAGGCCGACCGCTCGCTGGTCGACATGGCGCGCGCCGATCTGCGCACGGCTTCGACACTCCCCAATCCGGCGCTTTCCCATGCCCGTGGCGCCGGTGACCGGCAGACGACCATCGAGCAGGCACTGCCGGTGTTCGGCCAGCGTGGCCTGCGCATGGAAGGCGCGCAACGAGGCATCGATTCGGCTCGCGCCAACGTCGACGCACTGGCCGCCGACGCACTGCGTGGCGCCGCCGAGACCTTCGTGACGCTGCTGGCCGCGCAGGAACGCACGCAGCGCTGGCAGGCGGCGAACGAGGCCCTTGCCGCCGCGGCCGTGATCGTCGAAGGCCAGGTCGCCGCCGGAGCCCGCAGTCGTTACGACCTGGCCCGCATCCGCGTCGAGGCGGCGCACCTGGGCATGCGCCTGGACCAGGCCGCGACTGCCGAGGCCGATGCCTCGGCACAGCTGGCCGCCACCGTGGGAGCCACGGGCTGGCGGCCGCGCGCCATCGGCAGCCTCCGACCCGCGGTCGGCAATGGCGATTTCGCGGTCCGCTGGGATCGTGCCCGGACACGGCTGCCCGCGGTGCGGGCAGCGCTGGCCTCGGAGGAACTGGCACGCACGCTGGTGGCGGTGGAACGGCGCGAGGCCTGGCCCACGCCTCGCATCGGCGTCGGCCGCCTGCGCGACGGCGAAGGGCGTCATGCGCTGGTCGGCGTGTCGGTGGAGATTCCGTTGTTCGACCGGCGCGAGGGCCCGATTGCTCGGGCGCGCGCGGTGGCGGACGAAAGCCGCCAGCGGCGTCGTGCGGTGATCCTGGCGGCCGAGGCCGAACTCGGCCGCTCGGTCGACCAGTTCCAGCGCCTGCACCGACTGACCGAACGCTTCGAGGCCGACAGCCTGGCCGCCCTGCCGGCACTCGAACGGATGGCGCGCGACGCCTACCAGCTCGGACGCGGCAGCATCCTGGAGCTGATCGATGCGCTGCTGGCCGGCGCGGAGAAGCGCATCGCGCATGTCGAACTGGTCGAGTCCGTGTTGAAGGCCGAGGTCGCCGTGCGTGCCGCATCGGGAGAGCTGGGGATCGCGGTCGACTGAGTGGCAACGCGCGTTGCGGTTGCGGTTGCGGTTGCGGCTGCGGGTGCGGGTGCGGTCGCAGCGACTTCAGCCGTGTTGCTTTGCTCGTCGCTGTACTTGTGATCGTCGCTGCGACCTTGGATGGACCTGCGACCGTGGCCGCAGGTGCGGCTGCGGCTGCGGCGTGGCTATGCGGCTGCGGCCGTCGTCGTCGTCGTCGTCGTTGCGTTTGCGTTTGCGGTTGCGGTTGCGGCCCTCGCTGGGCCTCTGATCCTTGCTGGGGTTGTGATCATCGCCCCAGCCGTGACCGTCGTGGTGGGTGTGATCGTCGCTGTGGCTGTAATCGGCGCTGCGAACGTGCCCGTGGCCGTTCTTGCGATCGTCGTTGAAACTTCGCTTGTCGCTATATCTATGGCCGTCACGGTCGCCGTCGTCATAAGGCTGTTGCTGTTGCTGTTGCTGTTGCTGCTGCTGTTGCTGTTGCCATAGCTGCTGCCGTTGCCGTTGCCGTTGCTGTTGCCATAGCTGTTGCCATAGCCGTTGCCGTTGCCGTTGCCGTTACCGTTGCCGTAGCTGCTGCCGTTGCCGTTGCTGGTGCGGGTGCGTGTACTGGTGCCGTTGCTGTTTCCGTTGCCTTTGCCTTTGCCTTTGCCGTTGCCGTTGCTGTTTCCGCTGCCGAAGCCGCAGCCGCTGGTTTTAGTGTTGGTGTCGCTGTTGCCACATCTATTAAGAAAGAACGGGCGCTGGCGCAGATAGATCCGACGACATACGCCAAAGCCAAGCCCAAGCCCAAGCCCACGCCCATGGACCGGCACCGGCACCGGCAGAGGCAGAGGCAGAGGCAGAGGCAGAGGCAGAGGCAGAGGCAGAGGCAGAGGCAGAGGCAGAGGCAGAATGTTCACACAGCATCCAGTGTTCGAGCCGTGACTCCGGCCACGTCCCGTCTCGCCAAACTCTTACCTCCCATGAGCTCCGAAGACCCCACGCATCCACTCGACCGTGTCGACCTGCGCATCCTCGCGCTGCTTCAGGCCGATGGACGCTTGGCCAACCTCAAGCTGGCCGAGGCGGTCAGCCTGTCGCCTACGGCGACACTGGCACGGGTCCAGCGATTGACGCGCGAAGGCTTCATCCTCGGCTATGAAGCTCGTCTCGATCCGGTCAAGCTGGACGCGGGAATGCTGGTCTTCGTCGAGGTGCTTCTGGATCGCACCACGCCGAATGTCTTCGAACAGTTCAAGGTCGCCGTGCAACTCAGGCCGGAGATCATGGAATGCCACATGGTGGCCGGCGGATTCGACTACCTGCTCAAGACCCGCAGCGCCGACATGAATGCCTATCGCCGGTTCGCCGGCGACGTCCTCTGGCAACTGCCTGGCGTGCGCGAGACCCGGACATATGCGGTGATGGAGGAAATCAAGAACTCGACTCACCTGCACCTGCGAGAGCCGATCTCCCGCTGAGTACGAAGAACCCCATCGATCGCGAACCTCGACGCTCCACCATCGCCATGCACTCGTCCGATGGCGATGGCGATGGCGATGGCTTCATGAGCGTTCATTCGCCATCGAGTCGACGGAAGAATCGCGTCATGGCCCGTTGCTGATGCGGCGTGAAGACCCTGGTCATGCGGTCGATGACGTGTCGATGTGGACTAATGCTTGAGCCTGGCAGGCCGCAGCTCGTGCCCACATCGAACGCGAACAGCAACTGGGCATCGGCACTTCGATCGCCGGAATGGCAAAGGCAAACAAGGGATTGCCCTTGCATTGCGTCCTGTCAGCGTCTTGGAGGCGATCGACCGATACCAGATCGACAGAATGCGCTTCGGAAAGCATATCCCGCCTGATCCTTTCTGCGAGTCATCGGCGTCCTCGTGATTCCGGATGGCGGTGACGCAAGCCGGCTTGTCGATCGATTCGCGACTGCAGGCAACTTATGAGCTTCCGCAGCGACACGATGCAATGCTCATATCGACTCGTCCCATTCCAGGTTGATCCGATCAGCCAGGAAAATTCTCCGGGTTCTTCGCCTTGCTTCGTGCCTCGGCTCCCGTGATGACACCGCGCCGTACCAGGTCGGTCAGATTCTGATCGAGTGTCTGCATGCCCTGCGCCTGACCAGTCTGTATGGTCGAGTACATCTGTGCCACCTTCGCTTCGCGGATGAGATTCCGGATCGCGGATGTGCCCAGCATGATCTCGTGTGCGGCGATACGACCCTGGCCGCCCTTCAGTTTGCACAGCGTCTGGGAGATGACGGCCTGCAGCGATTCGGAAAGCATGGCGCGAATCATCTCTTTCTCCTCACCGGGAAACACGTCGATGATCCGATCGATCGTCTTGGCGGCTGAGGAAGTGTGGACCGTTCCGAACACCAGATGGCCAGTTTCGGCCGCCGTCATGGCAAGACGAATGGTCTCGAGATCACGCATCTCTCCCACCAGGATGGCGTCCGGATCCTCGCGCAATGCCGACCTCAACGCATTGGCGAAGGAATGCGTCATCACTCCCACTTCTCGTTGATTGACCAAACACTTCTTGGACTCGTGCACGAATTCGATCGGGTCCTCGACCGTCAGGATGTGACCGGACGCGGTTTCATTGAGGTAATTGATCATCGCGGCCAGCGTGGTCGATTTGCCCGACCCCGTAGGACCGGTGACGAGCACCAGACCGCGAGGCTTCAGTGCCAGATCACCGAATATCTTGGGAGCGCTCAGCTCTTCAAGCGTCAGGATCTTGGACGGAATGGTTCGAAATACAGCGGCGGCACCGCGATTCTGGTTGTATGCATTGACGCGGAATCGAGAAAGCCCATCGATTTCGAATGAAAAGTCCACCTCCAGGAATTCTTCATAGTGCTTGCGCTGCATGTCATTCATCACGTCATACACCATCGCATGCACCTGTTTGTGATCGACCACGTCGACACTGATGCGCCGTATGTCGCCATGCACCCGGACCATCGGTGGAAGTCCCGCCGACAGATGGAGATCGGACGCACCGTTCTTGACGCTGAAGACCAGCAGTTCCGTGATGTTCATTTCCTCGACTCCCTGTTTTCCTATCCATCGCCGAAGGCACGCTCTGCGGCGTCTAAACCGAACGGTGAATCCAGCATTGCATTGGCACGTGGCAGCGACTCGACATGCTGTGATGTCGGTCGCTGCAACCTGAGACCCTCGAGCTCTAATCGACCTTCACTCGGAAAAGAACGGATCCGCGATCGGCTGGATTGAGTGCGCCGACGAAACGCCACTGGAGAGGACCTTTGCCACCGACCGTCTGCGTTACGGCACAGTCGACTTCGGCAGCGGGTAGTGGGTTGGCAGGCGTGGATTTCATGCAGCCGGTCAGCGTGCTCGGCGTCACATCCTGCGCAGCGGAAATGAAAGCGCTGTAACTCGGCACGCTGTCGTTGATCACCAGGTTCCGGATAGGCACCGCTGCGTTGTTTGCGTAGCTGAGACGATATTCGAGGACGTCACCTGACTTCGCCTGGTTGGTATGTTCGAATTTCACACTGCTCTGCGTCACATTTCGAACCTCCTTGACCAACTCCAAGGCTGCATCGCCAACGGAGCTGTTGTCGTTCAACATATAGCTCGATGTCAGTGTCGGATTGGCCCCGGCATAGTCGAATCGTGCTTCGACCACGATCAGGTTCTTGCTGCCGATCGATGCGTTCGATGGAATGAACTGTTGAACAACGATACAGATCTTGTCTCCCGCCGTGACGGTCAACGACGTTCCGGCCGCGCCTGGGTAGAGCTGCTGCGCGCCGGGCAGGACCCGCCCTTCGCATAAGGCATCGAAAAAGATCTTTTCGCTCCATCCGGTCATTGCGGGCGTTGCGGCAGACGAGGTGATCGAAAAGACGACCGTGCCTTTCGTTCCTGCAGTGAAGACATGTGGATAGCTCAATGTGCTCAAAGGCAAACCGCTGAGCGCCAGACTTGCGGCAAACGTCGAATCTTTCACTTCTCCGAAGTTCAGGTCGATGTGATTCGTTCCATTGAACACAAAACTGATGCGATTTGAAGTCGCGGTCCCGTCACCTCGGGTGTATCGATAAGTCGAGCCGGCTGTCGTCGTCGCAACGCCGGAAGGCAAGCCAACCGCCCCGACCGACGCGCCTGTGGATGTCTCGGTCTGCTTCCTATCCTCATCGACGCACAGGCCAGTTCCAAGGACGACGGTCGTGGGGACATTGAGCACATAACCGCCCGAGCTGTCCGTCGAAGTCGAATCCAGCACGCCGACTGCGCAGTCCGTCAGACGCATCGAACGGCCAGCAAGCGGTTCCTCCATGCCATTCAAGACGCCGTCATTGGCTGTACCGCCGCCCGCGCCGTTGTCTGTGAAAACCTTGCCGAGGACCTGGCGCAGGTCGATCGACTTGGTATTCGTGAACGAGCAGGTCAATGCCGCGCCTGCCCGCACCGCGCTCGCAGAAATGCTCAGCACATTGCCTGACAGTGTTCCAACGGGGTTGATGTTGCCCGTCGTGGCGCTGTTGGCATCTATGCAGCTTGCCCCAGTCAGCGCGAAGCCCGACACAGGTGTCTCCGTGAGGGTCACCGCAGTGCCGAGCGTGCTGACCGCGATCGCCGTCGGCGTCGCGGGTGCAGGTACGTTCACGGCCGTGGTCGTGATC
>JAKONS010000174.1 GCA_022701845.1 Burkholderiaceae bacterium | reverse complement strand
AGGCGCAGGATCAGCGCCGATACGTTGTGGTGGGCCTTCAGTACCTCGTCGTATTCGGGCGTGGTCGTGTCCGAGGGCCTCAGCAGCGCGAGATTGCGCGCGGCGATCGCGCGGCGGTCGACTTCGTTGCGTACCTGGTCGGCCACCAGCGCACGGGCATTGATGCCGTTCACATAAGCGGAAAAATCGTCGTTGGAGTTCTGCAGCAGCACGACGGCGAGGCCGGCGACGGCGGCGATCAGGCCGACCAGCAGACCGAATGCGATGGTCAGCTGCTGACGGACGGTGAGGGTGGAATTCATCATTTATCGGTTCACTGGCGTGGGAGGAAATTCATCGGGAATGCCGCGGCGGCGTCAACGATGCAGGTCCAGCCAGGCGACCTCGGGTAATGCGTTGAACGACGGCCGCGCGAACCAGAAACCCTGGAAAAGATCGATGCCCAGTTTGCGCAGCGACTGGAATTCCGCGAATGTTTCGACACCCTCGGCCAGCGGGCGCGCGCCCAGCCCGCTGCAGATGGCGACGATGCCGCCGACCACGATCTGCTTGCGCACCGCCTTGTCGATATTGCGGATCAGCGACATGTCGATTTTCACGACATGCGGATGCATTTCGATAATGGCGCCGAATCCCGCGAATCCCGCTCCGAAATCGTCGATGGCGGTGGTGAACCCGCGATTGCGATAACTCTGGAAAATGGTTTTCACATGGTCGATGTCGGTGTAGTTTTCACCCTCCACCACCTCGAACATCAGGTGGTGCAGCGGAAAGCCGCAGCGGTCCGCGGTACTCAATGTCAAACCCAGGCATCCATCGGCATCCTGAATGGCGCTCGGTAGAAAATTGATGCTGAGCCGGGTCGCCATACCGAGCGCCGCGGCCTGCTCGATCGATTTGCGCCGACAGCTCTGCTCGAAGAGAAACTTGTTCGCCAGGGTGACGTTCGACAGGACACTCGCCGCACTCTCCCCACCGGGGCCGCGCACCAGTGCTTCGTAGGCATAGACCGATCGGGTGGACACGTCCACGATCGGCTGGAATGCCATCGCGAAGTCGAAATCAAGTGTCTGAGCGGGGATGCAACGTCGACAGCCGCCCTCGAATCGGGTGTCGTGGGCGGCAAATGCAGGCATCTTCGAAACGGCTTTCCATCGTGGATCCGGATATTCCGGATGACTGGAAACTTTAGGGCTCTGCCGCTGGAAAATGCCGATGGCGACGGCCGGGTAATCGAAGGTCGGCGTGAAACTGCTAGTCGCTTCGCAATCTTGCTAGCGGCAGCTCGAATGCGTCGATAAACCGCCGGATCGATTATGGCCGCCGTGCCCGCTTCTGCGTTTCCGACGGGGTTTCACCGAATGCGTTGCGGTACATCGCAGAAAAGGCAGACAAATGCGAAAACCCCCATGCATGCGCGATGTCCGATATTCTTTTGTCGCCGCCGTGACCCGACAACTCTGCCCGCACGCCCTCCAGGCGCACCAGCTTCAAATATGCCATCGGCGACATGCCCTTGAATTTGAGAAAACCCGCCTGCAGCGACCGCACACTGCAATTCGCTGCCTGCGCAATATCGGCGATGGTCAGCGGCTGGGATGCGTGGTGGCGCATATGGTCGCTGGCGCGCCGCACCGCTTTGGAACCGATCGAATGCGCATGACCGCCGAGCAGGTCGGAGTAACTGTGCGGCATGCCCTCGAGAATCAGGTTCAATACCAGCTCACGCAGGCTGGCCAGGGCCGCCGGATATTTCAGAATGAGGGATTTGCCGTCGACGCCCTCGTACAGCAGATTCATCAGATTCAGCGCGGTCAGCGCCGCGGGGGCTTCCAGCGATACCAGCGGCGAGAACTCCAGCCGCTTGATGACCGGTCGATCGATCAGATCCGACAGGCGCCGGTGCATATCCACCGTGCGCACCGCCACTCTTTCCAGATCCTCGTCGGATCGCATCACCGCACGCCTGACCGACTTCGAATCCACCACCAGTCCATAACCGGCCGGCGCGGCGGTGGTCCTGCTTTTGCCATGGGTGACGGAAAACAATGCGTCCCGATGCAGCGTCAGTCCGTAGCCGTCGAAGGTGTCGTGAAAATCGAGTGTGATGTGCGACGAGCGGGTGCGGGAAAAACAGATTCCCTCGCTCAGAATCACCGCCGACGAAAAATCGAACGGGCTCGACGGGTGCGCCTCGGCCGACACCGGCGCGTGGGTGGAAGCGAGTATCTGCTGATATTCCTCCACACAGTCCGTCCTGATGTGGAGCACCGTCGGCGCATTATGGGAATCTACCGTGTCTGAAGCCATACAACGCCACCAGGCAAGCGGGTGCTTACTTGCTCAACATATGAAGGGAAGGAGACAAAGTGAATTCCCGGCAATATAAACGCCGCCGACGCCGGGATTCGTCAGGAGGGGCCTCGCGAATTCGATCTGTTGGCCTTGGCCGGTGCACTGGCCGGCGTTCCTGCCCCGGAGACTGGATTCCGAAACCTGTTGCAAAACCGCGACGGATTCGCTTCCAGTCGAATCCAGGGACACGGGTTCATGCGTAAGCCTGTTTCGGAGCTTAGGGTGCCTGTGCAATCCTGAGCATCCGGCATTCCGGCCCGTCTCGTTCGCGTTTCACTTTCCATGTTCACCCTCTCCGCCGACGTGCAGTACCGCACGTCTCCCGCCCTCCCCACGGAGAGCAAACCGTCATTCCCGTCGCGCTGGCGCCTGGGCGCGGCCTGTTTCGCCATCGGTGCATCGGCGCTCGTCCTCTCCGCGCCCGCATCCGTGCACGCACAGGGCCAGCCCGAGCCGCAGGCGCAGGAGCCGTCGCCCAACCCGCTGCCCGCACCGGCACCGGCACCGGCGCCCTCGCCTTTCAGCTTCAGCGGTTTCGGCACCCTGGGCGCGGTGCACCAGTCCGGCGGCCAGGACTGGCGCTTCGTGCGCAACATCACCCAGCTGGGGCCGAGCTCGCGCC
>JAKONS010000170.1 GCA_022701845.1 Burkholderiaceae bacterium | reverse complement strand
GCGGCCACCCTGCGGGAACTCGATTTCGTGCGCGTGGCCGAGCGCCGTGCCTTCTGGCAGCGCCCGATGGTGGTCGTGGCCAGTCTGGCGGTGTGCCTGGGCCTCGTCGCGGTGCTGCTGCTGCAGGTGGTGCGCACCGAACGCGACCGGATGGCCGCGCACCTGCCGGGGCTGCGGCCCGCGCTGCAGTCGCTGTGCGCGCCGCTGGGTTGCCAGGTGGCGCCGCTGCGGCGGGTCGATGCGGTGGTGATCGACGGCTCGTCGTTCAACAAGGTGCAGGGCGATCTGTTCCAGTTCGAGGTGGAGGTGCGCAACACCGCTGCCATCGCCCTGGCCATGCCCGCGCTGGAACTCACCCTCACCGACACCCAGGACCAGCCGCTGGTGCGCCGGGTGCTGCTGCCGGCCGACCTGCGCGCGGCACCGGAACTGGCCGCCGGCAGCGCCTGGAGCGGTAGCCTGCCGGTGCAGGTGCAGACGCTCGGCCCGGTCGCCGCGGATCGGGTGGCGGGTTACCGCGTGCTGGTTTTCTATCCCTGACCGGTGCCGCCTTCTGGCGCGCCGATCGTCCTTTCCACCGACTCCTTCCTTTCTGCGACCCCACCCATGGCAGCCATCATCTGCGGATCTCTCGCGTTCGACACCATCATGACCTTCGAGGGCCGCTTCGCCGAGCAGATCCTGCCCGACCAGCTGCACATCCTGAACGTGTCCTTCCTGGTGCCGGCGCTGCGGCGCGACTTCGGCGGTTGCGCCGGCAACATCGCCTATGCGCTGAAGGCGCTCGGCGGCACGCCCCTGCCGATGGCCACCGTGGGCAGCGACGGCGCCGGCTATACCGCCCGGCTGGAAGCGCTCGGCATCTCCACCGAATACGTGCGCTCGGTCGACGACACCCTGACCGCCCAGGCGATGATCATGACCGACCGCGACAACAACCAGATCACCGCCTTTCACCCCGGCGCGATGATGCAGGCGCACATCACCCGCATCGAGGCACGTGCCGACGTGCGGGTGGGCATCGTGTCGCCCGACGGCCGCGACGCGATGCTGCAGCATGCGCAGCAGTTCGCCGACGCCGGGATTCCGTTCGTGTTCGATCCGGGCCAAGGCCTGCCGATGTTCGACGGCGCAGCGCTCAACGCCTTCGTGGAACAGGCCAGCTGGGTCACCGTCAACGACTACGAGGGCCGCATGCTGTGCGAGCGCACCGGCCTGGATCTGGCGGCGCTGTCGAGGAAGGTACGCGGGTTGATCGTCACGCTCGCGGCCGAGGGCTGCGAGGTGTGGGTGGGCGGCGAACGCACCCATGTGCCGGCGGTGGTGCCGGCTGCGGTTGTCGATCCGACCGGTTGCGGCGATGCCTGGCGGGGTGCGTTGCTGTTCGGCCTGGAGCAGGGCTGGGACCTGGTGCGATGCGCCGAATTGGGCAACCGGGTGGGTGCGGCCAAGGTGGCGCAGCGCGGGCCGCAGAACTACAGCCTGGACGGCGTGTCGACCGCCGGCGCATGAAAAAAGCCCGGTGACTTTCGACACCGGGCTCGGGACTCACCAAGACGCAGAATCAGGGCTTGGTGCCGGTCGGGAAGGGCCAGGCGGCCTGGGGGTTCAGCGTGGTTTGCGCGGCGGGAGATGCGGCAGCGGCGCTGCTGGAAGGAGCAGCTGCGGGAGCGGCAGCTTTCTTCTTCGGTGCGGATGCCTTCTTCGCAGGTGCGGGCGCTGGCGCCGGTGCCGGTGCAGGAGCCGGAGCAGCCTTGGCAGGCGTCGACTTCTTCGCGGGCGTGGCCTTCTTGGCCGGAGCGGTCGTCTTGGCGGGAGTAGCCGTCTTCGCGGGGGCAGCGGGCTTCGAAGGAGCCGGTGCCTTGGCTGGCGTGGCGGCCTTCTTGGCAGGTGCTGCCTTCTTCGCAGGAGGAGCGGCCTTTTTCGCCGGCGGTGCAGCCTTCTTGGCAGGCGCCGCCTTCTTGGCCGGAACCGCGACCTTCTTCGCCGGGGCTGCCTTCTTGGCGGCTACCGGCTTCGAGGTGGACGCGGCTTTTTTTGCCGGAGCCGCCTTCTGGGTGCTGGCGTTCTTGGCCGGAGCCGACTTCGCCGTGGACACGGGCTTCTTGGCGGCGGCCGCCTTCTTCGCCGGCGCAGCCGACTTGCTGGTGGATGCCGGTGCCGACGCCTTGTTGGCCACTGCCTTCTTGGCGGGTGCCGCGGCCTTCTGGGGCTGCGCGGATGCCTTCTTCGCTACGGCCTTCTTCGCAGGCGCCGCCTTGCTCGACGGTGCCGGTGCAGGTGCCGGTGCTGCTGCAGCTTTTGTTTTCGCGGGAACGGCCTTCTTCGTGGCCGGTTTTTTCGCAGTTGCCATTATTTTCTCCTTGGTCACATTACAAAGAGCACTCCGCACGCGCTGTGGCGACGGAATGATCCATGGTGCTGAAGCCGGTGGAGACCACCGGCTTCAGCACCATGAACGCAGGAACGCCTGCCGCCCCGCGCGCTTTCGGCGCAGGGGGTGGCAGGCGTGAATCGGGGAACCATGTGGGGTTGCAGTGCAGGCCTTTTCAGTCCCAGGAGAGGGCGCCGCCGGATTGGTACTCGATGACCCGTGTCTCGAAGAAGTTGCGTTCCTTCTTCAGGTCGATCATTTCGCTCATCCAGGGGAACGGGTTTTCCTCGTTGGGGAACAGCGGCTCGAGGCCGATCTGCGTCGCGCGCCGGTTGGCGATGTAGCGCAGATAGCCCTTGAACATCGACGCGTTCATGCCCAGGACGCCGCGCGGCATGGTGTCTTCCGCGTACTTGTATTCGAGCTCGACGGCCTTCTGGAAAAGATCCTTGATCTCGTCCTTGAACTCGGCCGTCCAGAGCTGCGGGTTCTCCAGCTTCAGCTGGTTGATCAGGTCGATGCCGAAATTGCAGTGCATCGACTCGTCGCGCAGGATGTACTGGTACTGCTCGGCGGCACCGGTCATCTTGTTCTGCCGGCCCAGCGCCAGGATCTGGGTGAAGCCGACATAGAAGAACAGACCTTCCATCAGGCAGGCGAAAACGATCAGCGACTTGAGCAGGGTCTGGTCGGTTTCGAAGGTGCCGGTGTGGAAATGCGGATCGCTAATCGCCTCGATGAAGGGAATCAGGAACTGGTCCTTCTCGCGGATCGACGCCACTTCGTTGTATGCGTTGAAGATCTCGGATTCGTCCAGGCCGAGCGACTCGACGATGTACTGGTAGGCGTGGGTGTGGATTGCTTCTTCGAAGGCCTGGCGCAGCAGGAACTGGCGGCATTCGGGCGCGGTGATGTGGCGGTAGGTGCCCAGCACGATGTTGTTGGCGGCCAGCGAATCGGCGGTGACGAAGAAGCCGAGGTTGCGCTTGACGATGCGGCGCTCGTCTTCGGTCAGGCCGTTCGGGTCCTTCCACAGCGCGATGTCGCGGGTCATGTTGACCTCTTGCGGCATCCAGTGGTTGGCGCAGGTGGCGAGGTACTTTTCCCAGGCCCACTTGTACTTGAACGGCACCAGCTGGTTGACGTCGGTCTTGGCGTTGATGATGCGCTTGTCGGCCGCGTTGACCCGGTGCTGCACCGCCGGTGCGGCGTTCGCGGCAGGCTCTGCCAGGGTGGTTGCGACGGGGGTCGTCGGCAGTGCCGGAACGGCTGCCGCAGGCATGGCTGCAGCGACTGGCGACGGTGCGGCGGGTGGCGGGTTGAGGCGCGCAGCAGGCGCTTCACCGAGCGTCGAGGACGGCGTTGCGGGCTTGACTTCTTCGTCCCAGGTCAGCATAGATTTTCCGATCGTTCGATTATGAAAGCAGGGCCGCGAAATGAAAAGCGGCTGTCACAGCTGCATGCATCTCGGGGCCTCTGAAATGGTGGTGCGGCACGGTGCGCAGCGCATGCCGCGCACCGTGCCGGCAAGCCGTCGTGCGGCTTACTGGCAGGCCTCGCAGCCCGGGTCGTCGATGGCGCAGAACTTGATGTCGGTGGCGGGCACCGAAGCGGCCTGCGCATCGGCCTGCGCACGTGCTGCGGCAGCGGCGGCTTCGAGTGCGGAAGGTGCTGCCTTCTGCGACGAGGACACCGCGTTCAGGCGGTCCGAATGCACCGTCGATTTCTCGGCGTGCGTGGCGCTGATGGTGCGCAGGTAGTAGGTGGTCTTCAGGCCGCGGGTCCAGGCCAGCTTGTAGGTGTCGTCGAGCTTCTTGCCCGAGGCGCCGGCCATGTAGATGTTGAGCGACTGCGCCTGGTCGATCCACTTCTGGCGACGTGCCGCAGCCTCCACCAGCCAGGTGGTCTCGACCTCGAAGGCGGTGGCATAGAGCGACTTGATCTCGCCCGGCACCCGGTCGATCGGACGCAGCGAACCGTCGAAGTGCTTCAGGTCCATCACCATAACGTCGTCCCACAGGTTCAGGCGCTTGAGGTCGCGCACCAGGTAGGAGTTGATGACGGTGAATTCACCCGACAGGTTCGACTTCACCGAGAGGTTGCCGAAGCAGGGCTCGATCGAGGCGTCGACGCCGATGATGTTGGAGATGGTGGCGGTCGGGGCGATGGCCACGCAGTTGCTGTTGCGCATGCCGTCGGCGGCGATCTTCCTGCGCAGCGAATCCCAGTCGAGCGAGGCGGAGCGGTCGACCTCGACATAGCCGCCGCGGGCGCTGGCCAGCATGTCGAGGGTGTCGAGCGGCAGCACGCCCTGGTCCCACAGCGAGCCTTCGTAGCTGCTGTAGCGGCCGCGTTCGCGGGCCAGCTCGGTCGAGGCCCAGTAGGCGTGGAAGCAGATGGCTTCCATCGACTTGTCGGCGAACTCGACCGCCTGCTGCGACGCGTAGGGGATGCGCAGCTCGTACAGGCTGTCCTGGAAGCCCATCAGGCCCAGGCCGACCGGGCGGTGGCGCAGGTTGGAGTCCTTGGCCTTCTTGACCGCGTAGTAGTTGATGTCGATTACGTTGTCGAGCATGCGCATCGCCACCGAGATGGTCTTCTTGAGCTTCTCGTGGTCGACCGCGCCGTCCTTCAGATGCTGCAGCAGGTTGACCGAGCCCAGGTTGCAGACGGCGGTCTCGGTGTCGCTGGTGTTGAGCGTGATCTCGGTGCAGAGGTTCGAGGAGTGCACGACGCCGGCATGCTGCTGCGGCGAGCGCACGTTGCAGGCGTCCTTGAAGGTGATCCAGGGATGGCCGGTCTCGAACAGCATGGTGAGCATCTTGCGCCACAGGTCGCTGGCCTGGACGGTGCGGGCGGGCTTGATCTCGCCGGCCTTGGCCCGGGCTTCGTAGGCCAC
>JAKONS010000164.1 GCA_022701845.1 Burkholderiaceae bacterium | reverse complement strand
AGGCCCTTGCGCTTCTTGGCCGCCAGCAGCTGCAGGGCTTCGCGCAGGTCCTCGCGGATGGTGCAGCAGACGCAGCCGTTGCTCATCTGCACGATCTGCTCGGTGCTTTCGGTGACCAGGATGTCGCTGTCGATGTTCTCTTCGCCGAACTCGTTTTCGATCACGGCGATCTTCATGCCGTGGTTCTCGGACAGCAGGCGCTTGAGCAGCGTCGTTTTCCCCGAACCGAGAAAGCCGGTGAGGATGGTGGCGGGAATGAGGCTCATGGAATCGGGTCCCTGGGGCTGTGGCAGCCGCCTGAAAAAGGCAAACGAACAGTTTAGCGAGGCCGTCAAGCCCTGGCCGGCTCCTGCTTTTTTCTGACCTGCGGGAAGCGGTTTCGCATTGCGGCCGATGGTTTCCGTATCGGCCGCATGCCCCGGCCGGGCCGCCCTAGATTGGCCGGCCCTTCGCAACCCGACTGCCCGCCATGCTCCGCGACGCCACCCGCATTCCGTCGACCTCCCCGGTCGTTCCCCGGTCCACCCGTCTCCGCGACGACGCCGCTAACACCACCACCACCACCACCCCGCCCGCCATCGCCTCCCCGGACAGCCCGGCACCGGAAGCAAGCCGGTCGCCACCGATCGTCTGGCTCGGCGCCGGCACCGTCGCGGCGGCCAGTCCGCACGATTTCGCCGCCGGCCCCGCCCCGGCCGACGAGGAGGCGGCAGCCATCGACGACCGGGCGCCGCTGATCGGCGAGCGCGATGTCGACGCCCGGAACAACACGCGGAAACCGCACGCGGTGCCGGGGCGGCCGCCCCTCACACCGGAGCAGCAGCGAATCTTCGACAGCCTGCCCGCTGTCATCCATCGGGGCGAAGCCGCATTCCGCCGGGTGCTGCTGTCGCTGTCGCCGGAGGATGCCGAGGCGATCTTCACCGCCAACGATCCCGAACTGCCCCCGCCCGTCCTGACCCTCGCGTCCACCCGCATGCCGGGCCAGCCGGCCATGCTGGACCTGCTGCTGGACATCTGTCCGGCCGCGGTGACCGCGCGCAGCCTGCGCGGGCGCACCGCGCTGCACGCGGCGGCACGCGGGGCCGACCCCGGGACGCTGGCGCGCCTGTTGCGCCATGCGGGCGACGTGAACGCGCAGGACGACTACGGCGACTACCCCCTGTACGAACTGGTGCGGCAGGCCGGAGACCGCGACAGCGCGACGCTGCGCCAGTGCGCCGCCCTGCTGATCAACGCGGGCGCCGACTGGACGCTGGCGGTCAACGGGCGGGACGCGGCCGGCGCCTGCGCCTCCGACCCGCAACTCTGCAACCTGGTCATGGGCCTGCCGGCCTACACCGCCAGCCTGCAGGAAACCCTGCAGCAGAACCGCCGCCTCCAGCCGGCCGACGTGCGGCGCCTGCGCGCCTCCGGCATGCCCCTGACCCGTGGCGACCTGATCGACCGCGAACGCGCCGTGCGGGGCGCGCCGCCGCTCTACCTGCACGACCCGGACAACCGGGACGCCCGCCGCCGCTGCGTCGCGCTGCTGGACAAGCGCAGCCGCTAGAGCGCCCGCGTGCCGGTCAGGCCCGGCGCAGGATGGCCAGGCCCTTGAGGTATTCGCCCTCGGGAAAGGTCAGCGTCATCGGATGGTCGGGCGCGCCGGCCAGCCGCTGGATGACGTAGCCGTCCACCCCGGCGTCGGCGCCGGCGCCGGCGACGATCTTGTGGAACAGCTCCGGCGGCACCCCGCCCGAGCAGGAATAGGTGAACAGCACGCCGCCCGGCGCCAGCAGCTTCAGCGCCAGGCGGTTGATGTCCTTGTAGGCCCGCGCGGCGCGCTCGGCATGCGCCACCGTGGGCGCGAACTTCGGCGGATCGAGCACGATCGCGTCGAACACCCGGCCCTCCTGGCCGAAGCGGCGCAGGCTGGCGTTCACATCGGCGTCGAGGAACTCGCAGCCGTCGCCGTCGAAGCCGTTGCGCCGCAGGTTCTCGCGCGCCTGCTCCAGCGCCGGGCCGGAGGAATCGATGGTGACGACTTCGCCGCCCGCCACGCCGGCGGCGCGCTGGCCGGCGAGCGCAGCCACGGTGAAGCCGCCGGTGTAGGCATAGCAGTTGAGCACCCGGCGCGCGCCCAGGCGCTGCACCGTGTCGGCGAAGGCCTTGCGGCTGTCGCGCTGGTCGAGGTAGTAGCCGGTCTTGTGGCCGGTGGCGATGTCCAGGCCCAGGCGCCAGCCGTGCTCCTGCAGCACCAGCGCGGTGGCGCCCTCGCCGCGCAGCCAGCCGGTTACCTCGGGCAGGCCTTCGAGCCCACGCGCGCTGGCGTCGGAGCGTTCGTAGAGTCTTTCCAGGCCGGTGGCCGCCAGCAGCGCATCGGCCAGCACCGCTTTCCAGCGCTCGGCGCCGGCGCTGCCGAACTGCGCCACCAGCGTGTCGCCGTAGCGGTCCACCACCAGGCCCGGCAGGCCGTCGGATTCGCCGTGCACCAGGCGCACGCCGTCGCTGGCGATGGCCAGGCGGCCGCGCATCGCGACAGCCGCCTCGACCCGCGCCTGGAAGAAGCCGGCATCGATGCGGTCGGCCTCCTCGAAGCTCCACACCCGCGCCCGGATGCGCGAGGCCGGGCTGAACGCGGCCCAGCCGAGGAAGCGGCCGTCGTGGCCTTCGACCCGCACCGTCTCGCCGCTGTCGGCGCCGCCGCGGGCGATGGCCGATTCGAAGATCCAGGGGTGTCGTCGCAGCAGGGAGCGTTCCTTGCCGTCGCGGAGTCGGAGGGTTTTCATGTCACGGCGGGTGGCGTCGTCGGCCACCGCGGGGGAAAGCGGGAACTCAAGGGCCGCGCCTGCTTTTGGCGCGGGGATGCGCAGCGTCGTAGACCTGCGCGAGATGCTGGAAATCGAGCCGGGTGTAGACCTGCGTGGTGGCGATGTTTTCATGGCCCAGCAGCTCCTGCACCCCACGCAGATCGCCGCTGGACTGCAGCAGGTGGCTGGCGTAGGAATGCCGCAGCATGTGCGGATGCACCGGCGCGGCCAGCCCGGCGGCCGCGCTGCGCGCCCGCAGCCGCTGCCACACCGCCTGCGGCGTCAGCCGGGTGCCGCGGCGGCCGGGGAACATCGCCGTCTGCGACAGCGCGTCGGCCGGCAGCACGCTGGCGCGCACCGGCAGCCAGAGCGCGACCGCCTCGGCGGCCTTGCCGGCGATCGGCACCACGCGCCACTTGCTGCCCTTGCCGCGCACATGGACCATGCCTTCCTGCAGGTCGACCCAGCCGTGGCCCGCCTGCTGGCCGGCGGCTGTGCCGGCGGCATCGAGCCCCACCAGCTCGGCCAGCCGCAGGCCGCAGCCGTAGAACAGCTCGACCATGGCCGCGTCGCGCTGGTCGAGCCAGGCGTCCTGCTCGCTGCCGACCGCCTCGGGCGGCGCGACGAAGTCGGCGAGCTGCGCCGCCTCGTCCACGCCGAGCGCCTTCGGCAACGGCTTGGGCGCTTTCGGCGCACGCACCTGGGCGGCCGGGTTCTGCGCGATCAGCCCCTGCTGGCCGAGCCAGGCATAGAAACCGCGCCAGCCCGACAGCACCAGCGCGATGCCGCGGGCGCTGCGGCCGCCGGCATGCATCTGCGAGACGAAGCGGCGGATATGCGCCTGGTGGGCCGCCTCGATCGCCACGCCGGCGGCGTCGCAGGCGGCCTGCAGCTTCTGCAGGTCGAGGCTGTAGAGGATGGCGGTGCGTTCGGCCAGCCGCTTTTCGAAGCGCACATGGTCGAGGTAGCGCGCCACCAGCGGCGACACCGGCGCGGGCGCGTCCGCGCGCTCGGCCAGGGCGTCGTCGGCCGCCGCCATGTCAGCCGCGCAGCCGGCCCAGCGCCGCGGCCGCGATGGCCGCCATGCGCTGCAGGAAATCGGTGCCCATGCCGGCGTCGAAACGGGCGGCGTCGTCGGAGGCGAGCACCAGCAGGCCGAAGCAGGCGCCGCCGTCGGGCGCGCGCAGCGGCATCAGCGCCAGCGACACGGCTTCTTCCGGACGGTCGAGCAGGCGCACCGCGTCGAAGCCGCGGTTCGGTCCGCAATAGGGCTCGCCGAGCGAGGCGGCGAAGGTGCGCAGCTCTTCGCCCGGATCGCGGGCGAACGCCGCCAGCCGGTGGCCGGGCGCCACGCCCCACACCCGCAGCGCCGCCTGCGGCACCGCGAACTGTTCCTTCGCCGCCTCCACCGCGCGCGCCGGCAGATCGGCCGGATCGGCGGTGGCGACGAGCGCCAGCGCCCAGCGGTGCAGCCGGTCGGCGATGGCGGTGTTCTCGTGGCCGTGGCGCACCATCTGCATCACCCGCTGCTCCAGCGCCTTGATCTTCTCGCGCAGCATGCCGGCCTGGCGTTCCTGCAGGCCGATGGCGCGGCCGCCGTGCGGGCTGGCGAACTGCACCGAGGTCAGCATCTCGGCATGGCGATCGAAGAACTCGGGGGTGTTGAGCAGGTAGTCGACGATGTCGTCTTCGGTGATCGGCGGCACGGCGGCGGCGTCCGGCAGGCCGGAGGGAGGGGTCGGAAGGGTCATGTGGAAGCTCGGGTGGCGGCCAGGGGGAAGGTGTCGGGCACCTCGATGCTGCCCTCGAAAACGGTGACGGCCGGGCCGGTCATGGCGACCGGCGCATCGCCGCCGGCCCAGGCGATGGTGAGGCGGCCGCCGCGGGTGTCGACATCGACCCGCGCATCGAGCAGCCCGAGGCGGATGCCGGCCACCACCGCCGCGCAGGCGCCGGTGCCGCAGGCCAGCGTCTCGCCCGCGCCGCGCTCGTACACCCGCAGACGGATCGCGCTGCGGCTGACGATCTGCATGAAGCCGGCGTTGACCCGCTGCGCAAAGCGCGGATGCAGCTCGATGGCCGGGCCGTAACTCGCCACCGGCGCGGTGTCGACGTCGTCGACCCGCAGCACCGCATGCGGATTGCCCATCGACAGCACCGCCACCCGCGCCACCGGGTCGTCGGCGGCGGTGCCGAGCGCCAGCGGCCACAGCTGCCAGCCGTCCTCGGCCTGGGCGGTGAGGCCGGCGGTGTCGAACGGCACCCGCGCGGGCTCGAAGATCGGCGCGCCCATGTCGACCGTCACCCGGCCGTCGGCGTCGAGCTGCGGCTCGATCACGCCGGAGAGCGTCTGCACCCGGATGCGGTCGCGGTCGGTCAGGCCGTGCTCGCGCACGAAGCGCACGAAGCAGCGCGCGCCGTTGCCGCACTGCTCCACCTCGCCGCCGTCGCAGTTGAAGATGCGGTATTCGAAATCGATGCCCGGCGCGGGCGATGCGCGCACCGTCAGCACCTGGTCGGCGCCGACACCGAAATGGCGGTCGGCCAGGAAACGCACCCGGTCGGGCGTGAGGTCGAACAGACCGCGGGTTTCGTCGAGCACCACGAAATCGTTGCCGGCGCCCTGCATCTTGGTGAACGGAACTTGCATCGTCGAATTATCGTCGCCGGGGCGAAGGCCCGGGCGCTGCCGGCCTCAGCGCGGCTTGGCGAATCCGCCCTCGATCCAGCGCTGCGCCGAGGCCCGGTTCAGCACGAAGCCCGGCGCCACCGTCACCCGCGCCAGCTCCTGGCCGCCGGCGTCCTGCGCGCTCAGGACGGCGCTGGGGTTGTCCTCGTCGGGTTCGATGTCGAGCATCACCGACACCCGCCCCAGGGCCGAGTCGACCTCGATCTGCCGGTGCAGCGTGGCGTGCAGATGCTGCTCGTGGCGGCGGATGATCTCGGCGGCGGTCTTCACCAGGGTGTTGAAGGCGGCCGTGTCGAGCGGCTTGGGGTTCTTCTTGTCGCGCCCCATGGTCCAGGGGCCGACCAGCGCCGGCTCGGCGTCGCCCTTGCGGGTCATGGCGACCGCCCAGCCGTCGTCTTCCTCGTTCTTGATGACCTTGGCGGTCCAGTCGCCGACCGACCAGAGGCGGTCCTCGCGGATGTCGGCTTGCGGGTCTTCGGTGGAGTCGTCCATGGCGTCGATCGGTTTCCGGTCGGGAAAAAGCCGGCAAGGCTAACCGATGGCGGCCGCCGCGCCGCGGCCGGGCCCGCTAGAAGGTCATCCGCGCGCTCACCCGCACGGTGCGCGGCTCCATCGGATGCACATGGCGGTCGTCGACGCCGCCGCCGCAGGTGCCGCCCACCACCTCGCGCGCGCTGCAGGAGGCGTAGAAATATTCGATGTCGTTGCCCTTGCGGCCGGCGATGTTGAACACGTCGACCCCCAGCGTCAGCGAGCGGTTCACCGCGTAGCGGGTGCCCAGGTTGAGCAGCGTCACCGCGCGCGAGCGCACCGTGTCGGTGGTGTCGAGCGCGCGCGGGCCGAGGTAGCGCAGCCGCAGCGAGGCGGTCAGCGGCCCGGCGATATAGGTCAGGCCGCCGGCCAGCACCCGCTCGACCGCGTTGTCGACGAAGTCGCCCTCGCCGGCCGGTGCCTCGCCCCGAAAGCGCGCCCGCGACAGCGCCGCGTCGAGCTCCATCCGCCAGGCCGGGGTGAGGCGGTGCCGCAACGTGGCCTCGATGCCGCGGCGCCGGCTGGCGCGCCCGGGCTCGGTGGTGCCGGCATCGCCCACGTAGACCAGTTCCGACGCCAGCCGCAGCTGCCACAGCGCGACCGTCGCGGTGGTGTTCTCGTCGGGCTGGAAACGCCAGCCGACTTCCGAGCCGGTGCCCTTGACCAGCGCCGGCACCCGCTGCGCCGCGTCGCCGGTCTGCGGATCAGTGGCGATGGTGGCGCCGCGCACATCGTTGCTGTGAAAGCCGGTGCCGGCGTTGGCATACAGCTCGTGCGCCGGCGTCAGCAGGTAGGCCAGGCCCAGCTTCGGGCTGGCGATGGCGTCGTGGCCGC
>JAKONS010000156.1 GCA_022701845.1 Burkholderiaceae bacterium | reverse complement strand
CGGGCACGTTGGCGCGCAGCATGCCCATCAGGCCGCCGGGCATGTTCTTGTCGCAACCGCCCACCACCAGCACGCCGTCCATCCACTGGCCGCCGACGCAGGTCTCGATGCAGTCGCTGATGACTTCGCGGCTGACCAGGCTGTATTTCATGCCTTCGGTACCCATCGCCATGCCGTCGGAAATGGTGGGCGTGCCGAACACCTGCGCATTGCCGCCCGCTTCCTCGATGCCGGCGATGGCGGCGTCGGCCAGCTTCTGCAGCCCCGAGTTGCACGGGGTGATGGTGCTGTGGCCGTTGGCCACGCCGACCATCGGCTTCTTGAAGTCGCTTTCCTGGTAGCCCATGGCGTAGTACATGGAGCGGTTGGGAGCGCGGGACTTGCCTTGGGTGATGTTGTCGCTGCGAAGCGTCTTGTCTGTCATCGATGACCTCTGGGGGCTCTGTAGGGGTGGGCGATAAAACCGCCGCGCAGTATGCACTTTGCGATGCGTCGGCGTGCAGGCGTGGCGGGCACAATACCGCCCCATGCTGATGTACCCCACGATCGATCCGGTAGCCCTGCAAGTCGGGCCGCTGGCCATCCACTGGTACGGCCTGACCTATCTGGCCGCCTTTGGACTCTTTCTCTTCCTCGGCTTTCGCCGCCTGCGGCACGAGCCCTACGCTTCGATGACCGGCGACTGGGCGTGGAGCCGCAAGGATGTCGAGGACGTGCTGTTCCTCGGTGTGCTGGGCGTGGTGCTGGGCGGCCGCCTCGGCTACTGCCTGTTCTACAAGCCGGGCTTCTACCTCACCCACCCGCTCGAGATCCTCTATGTCTGGCAGGGCGGCATGAGCTTTCACGGCGGCCTGCTGGGGGTGATCGCCTCGATGATGTGGTTCGCCCGCTCGCGGCGGCGCCATTGGGTGGAGGTGGCCGATTTCGTGGCGCCGTGCGTGCCGACCGGTCTGGCGGCCGGCCGGGTCGGCAATTTCATCAACGGCGAGTTGTGGGGCCGCTTCTGCGATCCGTCCCTGCCGTGGGGCATGGTGTTTCCGCAGAGCGGCTCGCTGGCGCCGCGCCATCCCTCGCAGGTCTACCAGTTCCTGCTCGAAGGCCTGCTGCTGTTCGTGCTGCTGTGGCTCTATGCGCGCCGGCCCCGACGCCTGGGCGAGGTGTCGGGTGCGTTCCTCATCGGCTACGGCGTGCTGCGCTTCACCGCGGAATTCTTCCGTGAGCCCGACAGCTTCCTGGGTCTGCTGCCGCTCGGCATGAGCATGGGCCAGTGGCTGTGCGTGCCGATGGTCGCGGCGGGTATCGGTTTTCTGTTCTGGGCGCGCCGCCGTCGCCCGGCGCCGCCGAACGCCTAGTCGAAAAAAGGCGTGGGCGAACCACGCACAGCGCCTTTTTCTTCAAGTCGTTTCGATAAGTCGTGCCGAAACACACGGTACGCATGAATAGCAGGCTGTCACTTCCTGTTTCTTGGTCTCTTTTGTGTAACATGCCCTCAACGGCAGACGCCAAAAGCAGTTCATGGAAGAGGGCCAGTCAAAAGTCATCGACGTTCGTATGCTGCGCAAGGGCATGTTCATCCAACTCGACCTGGGTTGGATGGACCACCCGTTCCCGCTGAGCAGCTTCAAGGTCAACACCGACGAACAGATGCAGACCATCCTCGCGCTGGGACTGCAGACGATTCGTTATTTCCCCGATCGCAGCGACATCGATCCGGAAGCGCCCGACGGCCTCGAGCCCCACGACGCGGACGACGAACTCGAAGCCGCCGACGAGCCCGCTGTCGTGGAACTCGACCCGGCCGCGCGCCGCGCCCGCGCCAACGCCCTGCATGCCCGCGCCCTGCTGCACTGTGAGCGCCGCTTCGCCGAAGCCTCTCGCCGGTTCCGCAAGGTCACCGACCAACTGATGCAAAGCCCGTACCAGGCACGCGACGAGGCGGCTGATCTGGTGTCGGGCTGCGTCGACGACCTGCTGACCGACGGCGAATCGGTCATCACGCTGCTGTCGGAGAGCGTCGGCGAGCGCAGCACCCAGCACCCGATCAACGTGATGGTGCTGTGCCTGTTGCTGGGCCGCGCGCTCGGCCTGCAGCGCGACGCGCTGATGTCGCTCGGCGCGGCGGCGCTGCTGCACGACGTCGGCAAGCTGGAACTGCCGCTGCGCTACCGCATGGTCGACGAGAGCTTTTCCACCTCCGAATACCGCATCTACCAGGACCATGTGGCGCGCGGCGTCGCGTTCGCCCGCCGCATGGGCCTGTCGGCCGACGCGACCGCCGCCATTGCCCAGCACCACGAGATGATGGACGGCAGCGGCTTCCCGCAGAAGCTGCAGGGCCCGCAGATCCATGTCTGCGGCAAGATCCTGGCGCTGGTCAACCGCTACGACAACTTCTGCAACCCGCCGCGCAGTGCGCTGGCCCTGACGCCGCACGAGGCCCTGTCGGTGATCTTCGCGCAGATGAAGCCGCGCTTCGATCCGACGGTGCTCGGCGCCTTCATCCGCATGATGGGTGTCTACCCGCCCGGCTCGGTGGTGCAGCTGGGCAACGACCGCTACGCGATGGTGGTGTCGGTGAATTCGAGCCGGCCGCTGCGGCCGCGGGTGATGGTGCACGACCCCGCGGTACCGCGCGCCGATGCCGGCGTGCTGGATCTGGAAACCGCGCCCGAGCTCGGCATCCGCCGCAGCCTCAAACCGGCGCAGCTGCCCCGGGCGTCGCTCGACTACCTGTCGCCGCGCAGCCGCATCTGCTACTTCTTCGAGCGCGCGGTGGAGCCGACGACCGTCGGGGCGAACCCGTGAATTTCGCTGCTTCGGCAGCCTGGATGGACGGTTTGCTCGAAGCCGTCTGGATCGTCGAAGGACCGGAGCTCCATGTACGCGCGACCAATGCGTCCGCGGCGCGTCTGCTGGACCGCAGCCGCGAGGCGATGGTCGGCCAGCCGGTCACCGATTTCTTCACCGATCCGGAAGACGTCTTCTTCTGGGAGAACGCCGGCAGCGACGCCTCGGCGCAGCTGCAGTCGCAGACCCGGCTGCTGCGGCCGGACGGCTCGGTGGTGCATGTCGAACGGCGGGTGAGCCGCATGCCGGCGAGCGTCGCCCAGCCGGGTCCGGCCTGGGTCATCGGCGCCATCGACCGCAGCCAGCAGCACCACAGCGAGGCCGAGATGGAGCGGCTGCTGGCGGAATCCCGGGCCACGCTGGAATCCACCGCCGACGGCATGCTGGTGTGCGGCCTCGACGGCAGCATCCGCGCCTTCAACCGCCGCTTCGCACAGATCTGGGAAGTGCCGCGCGAGGTCCTGGTGCAGCGCGACGACGCCGCGGTGCATGCGATGGTGGCGGCCCAGTTGCTCGACGTGGAGGGCTACCAGGGCCGGCTGAGCGAAATCTTCGCCGAGATCGACCAGAGCGCCAGCGACGTGCTGATGCTGCGCAACGGCCGTGTAGTGCAGCGGCTGTCGCTGCCGCAGTTCAGCCGCGACCGGGTCATCGGAAGGGTGTTCTCCTACCAGGACATCACCGAGCGCGTCACCTCCGAGCAGGGGCTGCGGCTGGCCGCGCGGGTGTTCGAGTGCAGCCCGGAGGCGGTGTTCGTGGCCGACCCGCAGCACCGCATCGTCACCGCCAACCCGGTCTGCTGCCGCATGAGCCGGCACCCGATGGAGGGCCTGGTCGGCAGCAGCGCCGCCGATCTGTTCGAGGACCACGACTCCGGCCGGCTCTTCACCGACATCCGCACCGCCTGGGAAAGCGTCGGGCTGTGGGAGGGCGAGGTGTGGCACCGGCGCGGCGACGGCACGGTGTGCCCGGTGCGGCTGTCGTGGGTGGTGCTGCGCGATCCGGCCGGCGTCATCTCGCACACCATCGGTTTTTTCCGCGACTTGTCGGGCCAGCGCGAGGCGCAGCGCCGCATCGAGGAGCTGGCCTTCAGCGATGCGCTCACCGGCCTGCCGAACCGGCTGCTGCTGGCGCGCCGGGTCGACCGGCAGCTGGCGCCGGGCAGGCGCGACAAGCAGCCGTTCGCGGTGCTGTTCCTCGACCTGGACCGTTTCAAGAACATCAACGACTCGATGGGCCACCAGTTCGGCGACCGGGTGCTGGTGAAGGTGGCCGAGCGGATCAAGGCCTGCCTGCGGCCGTCGGACACCCTCTGCCGCATGGGCGGCGACGAATTCGTGGTGCATCTGCACGACGCCGACAACGTGTCTGCCGAAGGGGTGGCGCAGCGGGTGCTGCAGTCGCTGGCGCAGCCCTTCCTGCTGGAGGACATGCGGTTCTCGCTGAGCGCCAGCATCGGCATTTCGCTGTATCCGCAGGACGCGGCGTCGCTCGACGACCTGGTGCGGCATGCCGACACCGCGATGTTCCGGGTGAAGGAGCGCGGCCGGGGCAGCTTCCGTTTCTACCAGCCGGAGATGAACGTCGACCTGCGCGCCCGCATGTCGCTCGAGCATGCGATGCGCGAGGCGCTGGAGCGCCGCCGCTTCGTGCTGCACTACCAGCCGCAGTTGCACCTGAGCAGCGGCGCGCTGGTCGGGGTGGAGGCGCTGATCCGCTGGCCCGACGAGGAGCGCGGCAACGTGCCGCCGTCGGCCTTTATTCCGCTGGCCGAGGAGTCGGGCTTCATCGTGCAGATCGGCGCCTGGGTGCTGGAGGAGGCGGTGCGGCAGGCCTCGGTGTGGCAGCGCGCCGGCACCGCGGTGGTGGTGTCGGTGAACGTGTCGCCGCTGCAGTTCCGCCAGGCCGATTTCGTCGACCGGGTGGCCGCCGCGATCCGGGTGGCCGGCGTGTCGCCGGAGCTGATCGAGCTGGAGCTCACCGAATCGATCCTGGTGCAGGACGCCGACGAGGCGCTGCAGCGGCTGCACGAGCTGGTGCGGGTGGGCGTGCGGCTGGCCATCGACGATTTCGGCACCGGCTATTCCAGCCTGGCCTATCTGAAGAAATTCCCGATCCACCGGGTCAAGCTCGACCAGTCGTTCGTGCGCGGCCTGCCGGACGATTCCAGCGACCACGCCATCGTCACCGCCATGCTGGCGATGGCCCGGGCACTGCGCTTCGACACGGTGGCGGAGGGCGTGGAAACCGAGGCGCAGCGCCTGTGCCTGCTGGCGCTCGGCTGCGCGCACTTCCAGGGTTTCCTGTGCGCGCCGGCACTGCCCGCGGCCGATATCGGCGTCCGGCTGGCGAGCCCGGCCGCCTTCCTGCCGGCGGATTGACGTGGCACGGGGCGGCCCCTGCGCCCGCTCCGGTGCGGCGCACCGCCATACTGGTCGTTTTGCCGCTTCCCGAAAGTCATCGATGA
>JAKONS010000145.1 GCA_022701845.1 Burkholderiaceae bacterium | reverse complement strand
GCCGGCCTGGACGGCGACGGCTCGGTGGTGGCCTTCGACGCGGTGCCGATGTCGCTGCAGCGGGTGGCCGACGTGGAACGCGCGCAGATGCTGCTGGAGAGCAGCGGCCGGCCGGCGCTGCAGCGCTTCCTGGCGGCGTGGCAGCCGCTGCTGCATGCCACCCGGGCGCTGCCGGAACACAAGGGCGTGATCCGCTGGGCCATCGACGTCGATCCGCTGTCGATCTGAGGCCGCCGGCGGCGGCGGCCGCGCACCGTCGGTAACCGCGCGCCGGCCGCAGCTGGCGACACTCGGCGGTCCATGCCCGACACCGCCCGCATCTTCGTCCGCCTCGCCGTTCTGTTCGCCTGCGCCGCCGGGCTGGCGGCCCTGGCCTGGAGCCTGGCCACCGGCCGCATCACAGTGCCGCCGCGCTGGAACCCCTGGGCGCCGCTCGACATCGCCGAGGCGCCCGGCCCGTTCACCTCGACCAAGCTGGCGCGGCTGACCAGCGGCCCGCCCGCCGCCTGCCTGGCCTGGCTGGACCGCTCCGGCGTGCGCCACACGCCGGTCGCCGACCGCACCGAGCGCGACGGCTGCGGCTGGCAGGGCGCTACCCGGCTGTCGGCTTTCGGCGAGGCGCGCCTGTCGAGCGCGGTGACGCTGTCCTGCCCGGTGGCCGCCGGGCTGGCGCTCTGGGAGCGGCATGCGCTGCAGCCGGCCGCCTTCGTGCAGATGGGCAGCCGGGTGGCCACCATCGAGCACCTGGGCAGCTATGCCTGCCGCAACGTGGGCGGCGGCGCCACCGGCCGGCGCAGCGAGCATGCGCGGGCCAATGCGCTCGACGTGGCGGGCTTCCGGCTGGCCGACGGCCGGCAGGTGTCGGTGCTGCGCGACTGGCGCGCGGCCGGCGCCACCCGCAGCACCGGCGCGTCGCTCTTCCTCGGCGAGGCGCAGCAGGGCGCCTGCGGGTATTTCTCGGCGGTGCTGAGCCCGGCCTACAACGCGGCGCACCGCGACCATTTCCACCTCGACCGCGGCCCCTACCGGGTCTGCAGGTGATCCGCCCCGGGAGGCGCGCACGGCAGCAGCGCCATGCGCGCCTCCAGGCCCTGGCCGCCGGCCGGTGGCGGCGACAGCAGCTCGAGCCGGCCGCGCTGGCGCTCGACGATGGTGGCCACGATCGACAGACCCAGCCCGTAGCCGGTGGGCTGGGCGGCGTCGCGCACATGGCGCCGGCGCAGCGCCTGCAGCCGATCCGCCGGCACCCCGGGGCCGTGGTCGCGCACCGCCAGCACGCACGCCGCCTCCACCCGCAGCTCGACCCGGCCGGTGCTGTAGAGCAGCGCGTTCTCCACCAAGTTGCGCAACGCGATCGCCAGCGCGTCGACATCGCCCAGCGCCATCGGCCCCGGGCCGTCGCCCTCGGCCAGCTGCAGCTGCAGGCGCTGCTGGTGCGCCGGCAGCTGCCAGAACTCCTCGGCCACGGTGGCGGCCAGCCAGGCCAGGTCGACCGGCTGCGACGACAGGGTGGCGGCCGATTCGGCGCGCGACAGCTGCAGCAGTTTCTCGGCGCGCTGCGACAGCACGTTGAGCGAGGCCAGCGCCGCGGCCACATCCGATTTCTGCAGCGGGCCTTCGAGCGCCGTCTGCAGCCGCAGCCGCGCCGCGGTGAGCGGCGTGCGCAGCTCGTGCGCCGCGTTGGCCGACAGCGCGCGTTCCACGTCGAGCGCATCCGACAGCCGGCCGAGCAGCCGGTTCACATGGTCGCCCACCGACTGCAGTTCGCGCGGCATGCCGTCGAACTCCAGCGGGCGCAGATCGTCGCTGCCGCGGCTGGCGATCTCGGTCTCCAGCCGGCGCAGCACCCGCAGTTCGCGGCGTGCCACCGCGCCCAGCAGGACGGCCAGCACGCCCATCACCGCCATCATCGGCAGCGCCAGGCCCACCAGCACCCGGCGCACCGCCAGGCGTCGCTCGGAGCGCGGATCGGCCAGCTGCAGCAACAGGTCGCGCTGTGGATGCCGCGCGGTGTACACCCGCCAGCCGGCGATGTTGTGGAAGCCGGCCTGCAGCGGCACCCGCCGGAAGAACGCCTCGTTCGGCGTGTCGACGCGCGGCAGCAGCAGCACCTGGCCGCCGCCGCCCACCAGCCGGTAGATCAGCGTGTCGCCGCTGGCCTGGGGCGCCGGCTCGATCAGCGGCGGCATGCCCGGCTGCGGCGCGCCGGCCACGTCCAGGTCGTGGGTGGCGACGTCGAGCAGGCGCAGCGCGCTCTCCACCAGCTCGCTGTCGAAGTTGCGGTTGATCTCGTAGTGCACGAAGGCCACCGCGCCGGCCAGGCAGACGATCCACACCGAGGCCACGCACAGCAGCAGCGTGCGGGTGAGCCGCTGCGCCAGGGTGGCGGTCGCGACCCGGAACCTCATGCGCCCGCCGCCGCGCCGCCGTCGTCCGGCAGGTACGACAGCCGGTAGCCCAGGCCGCGCAAGGTCTGGATGTGCTCGCGGCCCAGCTTGCG
>JAKONS010000115.1 GCA_022701845.1 Burkholderiaceae bacterium | reverse complement strand
AATGCGGGGACGAGCTGAACGCTCGGGTCGGGCCATTGCTTCGCTCGGCCCTGGGGAATAAAGTCGGTTTTATCCTTGGGTGCCACAGACGATTTGATTCTGCCTCCGTAACCGGTGTGCCACGACTTCGCTGCCGGGGGACGGGTCGGGCGCCCAACTTGTGGCCGGGCCGATGCAGCCTGATCCAAGTTTTTTTGGCTGTGCGCGAGACGCGCGAGATCGACCGTCACCGACGTGAGCATGCCGGTCAAATATTCACCCCTCCGGTTTCCACCGCGGTGATTATCCAGGCGCATTAATTGTCATCCGGCAGCGAAGTCGAGGCACCCGGGTTATGCAAGCAGAATCAAGTCGTCTGTGGCACCTAAGGATAAAACCGTCTTTCTTCCCCAGAGCCGAGCGAAGCAATGGCCCGACCCGAGCGTTCAGCTCGTCCCCTAGCAATTTTCTTTCGTGAGTTTCTTTTTTTGCAAAAAAGAAAGTTACCGCGGGTCTGGGGGCGCGCAAGCCCCCAGCTACTCAATCAAAAAAAAATGCCAAAACAACAGAACCCAAAGAAAGAGTCAATAACTCCTCCCCCCCCCATACATAGCATGACTCCTCCGCACCAACGCAGTAGCCTCCCCCAACCGAGCCATAGAAGCCCCCGCATGCGCATGCGTAATCGCCATCCCCAGCGCATCCGCCGCATCCGGCCCCGGCAACCCCGGCAGCTGCAGCAGCCGCTTCACCATCTCCTGCACCTGGCTCTTCGCCGCCCGCCCACTACCGACGATTGCCTTCTTCATCTGCAGCGCGGTGTACTCCGCCACCGGCAGATCCCGCGACACCAGCGCAGTGATGCACGCCCCCCGCGCCTGCCCCAGCAGCAAGGTCGACTGCGGATTCACGTTCACGAACACGATCTCGACCGTGGCCGCATCCGGCGAATAGCGCTCGACCACCTCGCGAATCCCGTCGTAGAGCACCTTCAGCCGCCCCGGCAGGTCGCCCAGCGACAGATGCGTGGTGCGGATCGTGCCGCTGGCCACATAGGACAGCCGGTGGCCGTCGACATCGATCACGCCGAAGCCGGTGGTCTGCAGCCCGGGGTCGATGCCGAGGATCCGGCTCACGGCAGCGCCACCCCGCCCATGCGCGCGGCGATGGTGCCGGCGCGGCTGGACAGATAGGCCGAGTTCGGCACGCGCTCGTAGAAACGCGGCCGCGGCAGCATCACCGCCAGCCGGGCGGCTTCGTAGGGCGAGAGGCGCGCGGCGGGCTTGCGGAAATAGTGCTGCGCGGCGGCCTCGGCGCCGAACACGCCTTCGCCCCATTCCACGCTGTTGAGATACAGCTCCAGGATGCGTTCCTTCGACAGAAAAGCCTCCAGCAGCAGGGTGACGACCAGTTCCTGGCCCTTGCGCGCCAGGTTGCGCTCGCCGGCGAAGAACAGGTTCTTGGCGAGCTGCTGGGTGATGGTGGAGCCGCCCACCACCTTGGCGTCCGGCAGGGCGTCGACCGACCGGCCGCGGGCCTCGGCCTGCTCCAGGCGGCGGGCGCGTTGCGCCTCGGCGCGGGCGTTGCGCTGCCAGGCACCGCGGATCGCCTGCCATTCGACGCCGCCATGGCGCACGAAGTCGGCGTCTTCCGAGGCGATGACCGCGCGCTTGAGATGGTCGGGCAGCGCCGGCCCCGCTACCCACTGCTGGCGCCATTTTCCGAGCGTACCGGCACGCGCCAGCCGCGCCGCCTCGGAGCGCTGGAAGGCGGTGGACGACGGATCGAGCACCGCCATCGCGGCGATGCGCGCGGCAAAAAATAGCTGCAGGGCCAGCAGCAGCACGCAGCCCAGCGCGAACCAGCGGAAGGCGAGCTTCATCGTGCGGGCCCGCGGCGCCGAGGCGCGCGATCAGCGGTGGGCATCGACCAGCGCGCGCAGTTCGGCCAGCACCTGCGCGGCCGGCGGCTGGATGCCGCGCCAGTCTAGGAAGGCGGCGGCCGCCTGCTCGACCAGCATGCCCAGCCCGTCGCGCGCCACCGCGCCGTGGGCGGCGGCCCAGGCCAGGAAGGTGGTGGCCGAGGGGCCGTACATCATGTCGAGGGCCAGCGTGCCGGGGCGCAGCACCGTGGCCGGCACCGGCACCGCGCTGCCGGCCAGGCTGCTGGCGGTGGCGTTGACGACGATGTCGAACGGGTGGGTGAGGGCGTCGATCGGCAGCGCCTGCAGCAGGGTGTCGGCGACGCGGGCCAGCGGCTGGTGGCTGTCGACCAGCTCGCGGGCACGCTCCGGGGTGCGGTTGACGACCACCAGCCGGGAGGGCGCGGCATGCAGCAGCGGGCCGAGCACGCCGGCCGCGGCGCCGCCGGCGCCGATCAGCAGCACCTCGCGGCCGGCGATCGGCACGCCGGCGTTGCGTTCGATGTCGGCGACCAGGCCGATGCCGTCGGTGTTGTCGCCGTGGATCTGGCCGTTCTCGAACCGCAGCGTGTTGGCCGCGCCGGCGATGCGGGCGCGGTCGGTGAGCCGGTCGGCCAGGGCGGCGGCCTCGAACTTGAAGGGCACGGTGACGTTGCAGCCGCGCCCGCCGGCGGCGATGAAGGCGCGCAGGCCGGCGGAGAAACCGTCGATCGGCACCAGCTCGGCGCTGTAGGAAACGATGTCGCCGGCGAGTGCCGCGAAGCGCGCATGGATCCAGGGCGAGCGGCTGTGGGCCACCGGGTTGCCCATCACGCAGTAGCGATCGGCGTCGAGTCGGGAGGAAAGGTCAGCGGACATTGGCTTCCAATGTTTCGTCGCGGGTGAATTTGAAGCGCGAGACGATCACGATCTGATCGACCTCGCGGCGCATCTGGGCATCGAAGGGGCCGAACGGGCCGGCGCCGCGGGCGATGGCCTCGGCGCGCCGGTCGAGCTGGCGGTTGCCGGAACTCTGCACGATCTCGGTCCGCACCACGCTGCCGTCGCGGTGCACCGTGACGATCATGGTGAGCTGGCCGTAGAGCTTCTCGCCGCCGGCTTCCGGGAAATACTGGGTGCCGCGGTCTTCGATGCGGCGCCGCAGGTTGTCGTAGTAGAGCGCATAGGCCACCTCGCGGGTGGCCGGGCTGATGTAGCGCTTGCGCGGGCGGGCGTTCTCTTCGCTGATGCGGCGCTCGATCTCGGCCAGCAGCTTGACCAGCTGGCGCCGGCGCTCCTCCTGCGACTGCCGCTCGGGCGTCTCGGCGGCGCGGTTCGGGTCGGGCAGCGGCAGCGCGGCGATCTCCTTGCG
>JAKONS010000087.1 GCA_022701845.1 Burkholderiaceae bacterium | reverse complement strand
GAGGGTGGAGCTCGCCAGGTAATACAGGGCTGCGGCGGTCAGGCCGGGTCGCTCCAGGCCGATGGCCGACAGCACCGTGCCCGACGACCCCAGCAGTGCGTAGCCGGCGAGATAGGCCAGCCGCTGCGACGCCAGCAATCCCACGATGCCGAAAGCGATGGTGGCCAGGCCGAGTCCGAGCAGCACCAGGTTGCCATCGGCGCCGGGGTAGCACAGGGTGCCCAGACGCAGCAGGGTGTACAGGCCCACCTTGCTCATCACCGCGAACAGCGCAGCCGACGGCGGCGTGGCGGCCGAGTAGGTGCGCACCAGCCAGAAGTTCAACGGCCAGGCGGCGGCCTTGGTGAGAAAGGTGACGGCCAGCAATGCCGCGCCTGCGCGCGCCAGGCTGGCGTCCCCGGCCGACAGCCGCGGAATGCGCTGGGCCAGGTCGGCCATGTTGAGGGTGCCGGTGCTGCCGTAGACCAGGGCGGCACCGACGAGAAACAGCGACGAGGCCGCCAGGTTCAGCACCACGTAGTGCATGCCGGCCTGGACCCGCGCGCCGCCGGAGCCGTGCAGCAGCAGTCCATACGACGCCGCCAGAAGGATCTCGAAGAACACGAACAGGTTGAACAGGTCGCCGGTGAGAAAGGCACCGGCCAGTCCCATCACCTGCAACTGGAACAACGGATGGAAATGCACGCCCACCCGCTGCCAGCGGGCGGTCGAGAACACCAGCCCGCCCAGCGCCACCGCATGCGCCAGCACCAGCATGAAGGCCGACAGCCGGTCGGCCGCCAGCACGATGCCGAAGGGCGCCTTCCAGTTGCCGGCCAGATAGACGGCCACGCTGCCGTCGGCGCCGCCCTGGTTCACCTGCAGCAGCAGCAGCACCGACAGCAGCAATCCGAGCGACGTCGAGACGATACCCAGCACCGCCTGTATGCGAAAGCGCTGCGAGCCGACCAGCAGCATCAACGCCGCGGCCAGCATCGGCAGCAGGATCGGCGCGACGACCAGATGGTCTGCGGTGGACAGCAGTCCGGAGGCGAACGTCATCGGGCAGCTCCCGCAGGCCGCGGTGGGTCTTCTTCCGACGCATCGGCATCGCGCACCGGCACGTCGATGGTTCCCCGCATGGCTGCCGCGACGTTTTCGGCGCTGTCGTTGGCGGTTGCCGGTTCCGCGCCGTCACGCGGGCCGGGCGGTGCATGGATGCCGTCCACATGGTCGTTGCCCGACAGCCCGCGCAAGGCCATCGTCACCACCAGCAGCAGGGCGGTCATGGCGAATCCGATGACGATGGCGGTCAGCACCAGTGCCTGGGGCAGCGGGTCGTCGTAATGCTGCAGCGTGGCGCCCAGGGGCCCCAGCAGCACCGGTTCCTTGTCGACGCTCAGGCGCCCGGTCGCGAAGATGAACAGGTTGACCGCATACGACAGCAGCGCGAGGCCGACCACCACCTGGAAAGTGCGGCCACGCAGGAGCAGCCACACGCCGGTGGAGGCGACGACGCCGATCGCGATGGCGAGGATCGCTTCCATCAGTTCTTGCCTTCTTCGGTGTCGGGCAGGGTGTTGTTGGCGGCCTGGGCCGCCCCTTCGGCTTTCTTCGCGTGGGCCCGGGCTTTCTCCTCGTCGCCGCCGCGCGATGCGGCGCGGTGCGCACGCACCGACTGGTGGGCGACCGAGGTCAGCATCAGCAGCGTCGTGCCGACCACCACCATGAACACGCCCAGGTCGAAGAAAAACGCGCTGGGCAGGTGCGTGCCTTCTTCGCCGCCGGGCCAGGCGAGATGCACCGTGTGGCTGGTGAGGAACGGATAGCCCCAGATCCACGACCCGGCACCGGTGGCCACCAGCATCAGCATGCCGGCCGCCACCCAGCGCCGCGGACGCAGGCCGACCCGTGCGTCGACCCATTGCGTGCCCGACACCAGGTACTGCAGCAGCAGCGCGATCGACAGCACCAGCGCGGCGACGAAGCCGCCGCCTGGCGCGTTGTGGCCGCGCAAGAAAAGCCACGCCGCCACCGCCGCCGCCAGTGGCAGCAGCAGCCGCACGAGCACCGCCGGAATGGTGAGGTAACCGACGGCGGCGTCGTGCACATGCCGCGGGTTCACCAGGTCGGTCGGCTTTCCGGGCAGTTCGCGCTGCTGCAAGGGCAGGGCGAGCGCGGCGCGCGCCGGGCGGAAACGCCGCAGCAGGGCATAGACGGTGAGGGCGACGATCGCCAGCACCACCGCTTCGCCGAAAGTGTCGAAGCCGCGGAAATCGACCAGCATCACATTGACCACGTTCGCGCCGCCGGCCTCCGACTTGCTGTTGCGCAGATAGAAGTCGGACACGCTGTGCTCGAGCGGGCGGGTCATCGTCCACCAGGCAAGTGCCGCCATGCCGAAGCCGATACCCAGCGCCAGCACCAGATCGCGCAGACGACGCAACTGGCGGCCGACATCCATCGCGATCGGCCGCGCCGGTGGGCGGGGCAGCCAGCGCAGGGCCAGCAGCAGCAGCACGGTGGTGGCGATCTCGACGGTGAGCTGGGTGAGCGCCAGGTCGGGCGCCGAGCACCAGACGAAGGTCAGGCAACAGCACAGGCCGGTGCCGCCCGACAGGGTGAGGGCGGCCAGCCTGCGCCGCCGCGCGGCCCATGCGGTGCCGATCGCGCAAGCCCCGCCGATCACCCACAGGGTGGCAAAGGCCGGATCGACCGGCAGCGTCGCGCGTGCCGGGCCGATCGGCAGATAGGTGGCGACGGCGCCGGTGGCGCCGATCAGTGCCGCGCCCAGCAGCCAGCGCAACTGCGGCTGCAGGCGATGGGTGTCGAGCAGCAGCCGGGTGTTGCGCGAGGCGTGGGCCAGCCACACCAGGGCGACATGCAACGCATGCGCACCGCTCAGACGACCGATCAGCGGCGCCTTGCTGGAATCGTCACGCACGAGCCACAACCGCGAGAAGTACAGCGCCGCGCCGCCGCCGAACGCCGCCAGGCTCATCAGCAGCGGCTGGTTGAACCCATGCCACAGCGCCAGGCTGTATTCCGGCAGCGGCCCGCCCACCACCGGCAGCGCCGCGACATCGAGCAGATGGCGCACCGAGCTTTCCGGCGCTATGCCGACTACCAGGCAGGCCAGCACCAGCAGTTCGATCGGCAGCCGCATCCAGCGTACCGGCTCGTGCGGCTTGCGCGGCGAGCGCAGGGCATCCGGCGGGCCGAAGAACACATCGCGCACGAAACGCAAGGCATAGGCCACGCTGAGCGCGCCACCCAGGGTGGCCGCCAGCGGCAGCATCCATTCCACCCACCGCGTGGAGGTGATGAACGTGGTCTCGGCGAAGAACATTTCCTTCGACAGGAAGCCGTTGAGCAGCGGCACGCCGGCCATGGCGGCGCTGGCGACGATGGCCAGCGTAGCGGTGATCGGCATCAGCCGCCACAGGCCCGACAGCTTGCGGATGTCGCGGGTGCCGCTTTCGTGGTCGATGATGCCGGCGGCCATGAACAGCGATGCCTTGAAGGTGGCGTGGTTCAGGATGTGGAACACCGCGGCCAGCGCGGCGGTGTCGCTGTTGAGGCCGAACAGCAGGGTGATCAGGCCGAGGTGCGAAATCGTCGAATAGGCCAGCAACCCTTTCAGGTCGTTCTGGAACAACGCCGCCCAGGCGCCTACCAGCAGCGTCGCCAGGCCGGCACCGCCGACGATCCAGAACCACGCGTCGGTGCCCGACAGCACCGGCCAGAAACGCGCCAGCAGAAACACGCCGGCCTTCACCAGCGTGGCCGAATGCAGATAGGCCGACACCGGGGTGGGTGCCGCCATGGCCTGCGGCAGCCAGAAATGGAATGGGAATTGCGCGCTCTTGGTGAACGCGCCCAGCAGCACCAGCACCAGCATCGGCAGGTAGAGAGGATGGGCCCGCAACTTGTCGCCGGCGGCCAGCACCACGTCCATGTCGTAGCTGCCCGCGATGTGTCCCATCAACAGCACGCCGGCCAGCAGGCACAAGCCACCGGTGCCGGTGATGAGCAGGGCGTTGCGCGCGCCGCATCGGGCGTCGCGCCGGTGGTACCAGTAGCCGATCAGCAGGAAAGAGAAGAGGCTGGTCAGCTCCCAGAAAAAGGCCAGTACCACCAGATGTCCGGCCATCACCACACCGGCCATCGCGCCCATGAACGCCAGCATGAAGGCATAGAACCGCGGTACCGGGTCCTGCGGCGACAGGTAATAGCGCGCGTACAGCGCGACCAACGCACCTATGCCGTAGATCAACAGGCAGAACAGCCAGCTCAGGCCGTCCATGCGCAGGCTGAAAGCCAGGCCGGCCGTGGGAATCCAGTCGATCTGTTCCCGCAATGCCGCGGCAACCGTCGATTGCGACAGGCCCGGCAGCGGCGAGAGCTGCGGCAGTGCGCTGATGGTGAGTGCGGTGCAGGCCAGCGCGATCAGACCGGCGAGCAGGGCGCCCGTATTGCGCGCACGGGCCGGCATGACGGCGGCGATCAGGCTACCGGCGAAAGGGAGCGCTAGCAGCGTCGTCAGCAGCATGCGGGCGGTACCGGCACGGTGGGGGGTGTGGAGCGGTACTGCAACATGTTGTCGATGATCGCCGCCATCGGTGAAACGTCTGCAACAAAAAACGCGTGTGCCGTTCCAGCGCGGACCATGAAAAAAGCCCGCTGGCCATGAGCCAGCGGGCTTTCGACGATGGGGTGTCGCGCAGTAGTCGGCTTACTTGCCGGTAACCTTCTCACGCGCGTCCTTGCCGATTTCCTTGGTTTTCTCGACGGCATTGCGTGTGCCGTCCTTGATCTTCTCGGTCATCGGCTTCGATGCGGTGGTGGTGCCCTTGTAGGAGGCGCCGTCGATGGTCAGGCCTTCGTTCGACAGCCGGGTGGCGCGGCTGTCGCCGACGCCTTTGACGCGGGAGATGAAGTCGTCCCAGTTCTTGAAGGGGCCCTTGGCGCGCTCGGTGGTGATCAGCTTCGAGCTGGCGGGGCCGATGCCCTTCACGCTGTCGAGTTCTGCGGGGGTGGCCTTGTTGGCGTCGACTGCTGCGAAAGCGACGCTGGCAGCCAACATTGCGAACACGGCGATGATCTTTTTGAACATGATTTTTCTCCTGCTGTTGTGCCGGCACAAGCCTGCCGGCGAGGCACCGGTTCAACGTATCGCGTTCGCCGGTCGTTGACTGGTGCGGGCCGCCCAAAATGTCGAACAGGTGCGATTGCTCACATCCTTTCGCATTCAAAGCTCTTCCACGCGGCGCGACGGGTAGCTGTCCCATGTCTGGCACCCCGGGCACTGCCAGAAGTGCTGCTGCGCTTCGAAGCCGCAGGCCGCGCAACGGTACCGCAGCAGGGGCTTGGCGGCGTGGTCGAGCGCCTTCTGTACCGGCGGGTGAAATTGCTCGTGTTCCAGCGTCTCTCCTGCCAGCCACCGTGCTGCCGCCACCAGCGATGGCTCGCGCTCCAGGTGTCGCACATACCAGGCGCGGGCGTCGGTACCGGCCGGCTCCAGCGCGACGATCGCATCCAGCACGTCGAGCGACGGCGACGCCTCGTAGCGCGCGGTCAGCAGACTGCGGGCCTCGTCCTGGCGACCGCAGGCCAGCGCGGTTTCCGCCAGGGCACGTGCCACCAGCGGCAAGGCGAGCGGTGCGACGTCATCGAGCGTCAGCAAGGCGGCGAAGGCATCGGCGTCGCGGCCGCGCCGTCGTTCGAGTACTGCGCGCTCGATACGTGGGCGGGGCGCCCCGGGCGCGGTGCTCGTGGCCTGGTCGATCAGGGCCAGCGCCGCGTCGAGCTCGCCGGCGGTGCTGCGCGCGGCCGCCTGCTCGCAGAGATAGTGCGCCCGCCGGATGGAGAAGTCGCCTTGGCCGGACGCGGTTAGCCTCTCGGTGATCGCTGCGGCCTGCTCCCAGTCGCGCGAGCGCTCGTAGATGGCCAGCAATGCCAGGCGCGACTGCTCTTCGAACGGCGTGCCTTCGAGCCGGCGCAGGGCTTCCTCGGCACGGTCGAGCAGGCCGGCCTTCAGATAATCGAGTGCCAGGGCATGCTGCGCGCGCTCGCGGTCGGCGCGGGTCAGGTCGCCGCGGCTCAGCAGATGCTGGTGCACCCGCACCGCGCGCTCGTATTCGCCACGGCGGCGAAACAGGTTACCCAGGGCGAAGTGCAATTCCGAGGTGTCGGGATCGTTCTGTACCGCTTCGATGAATGCGTCGATGGCCTGGTCCTGTTGCTCGTTCAACAGGAAGTTCAGGCCCCGGAAATAGGCTTTCGGTGCCTGGCGGTTTTCCATGCGCATCTGGCGCAGGTCGAGGCGCGAAGCGAACCAGCCCAGCACGAAGGCGACCGGCAGGCCGAGCAGGATCCAGCCGAGGCCGGTAACGGCATCAGAGTCCATGCGGCAGTTGTTCGATCGGGGCTGAAGGCGGCAGTGTCGTGGGCGCCGGTGCGGCCTCATTCGGCTGGGCGCGACGTGCCACGTTGCGGTACATCCACCAGCGCGGAACCATGCCCAGCACACCGGTCGCGATGCCGAGCGCGAAGGCCGTCAGCACCACCAGCACCAGGGGTGCCTCCCAGCGCGTTCCGAAGAAGAAATGCACTGTCGCGTCCTGCTGGTTGTTCAGCGCGAAAGCGAAAAGGGTAAAAAAAATGGCTGCCTTGAGCAGCCATACGAGATATTTCATGCGTGCGTCCCCTCGACTGGCGACTGGAGATTCTAGGTGTCTGCCGAGGAGGGCGACTTCATCGCCGCGGTGCGCTCGTCGACCGCTTCGCGCAAGGCCTTGCCGGGCTTGAAGTGCGGCACCCGCTTCTCGGGGATCGCAACGCTTTCGCCGCTGCGGGGGTTGCGTCCCATACGAGGAGGGCGATGGCTCACGGTGAAGCTGCCGAAACCGCGAATCTCGATGCGATGGCCACGTACCAGGGCATCGGCCACTGCATCCAGCACCGTCTTGACGGCGGTTTCCGCATCACGGTGGGTGAGCTGGGCGAAACGGGCGGCGAGTTCCTCGACGAGGTCGGAGCGGGTCATGGGATCCAGGAAATGCAGATGGGCGGGAACGCGAGAGATGCGCGGCGCCATGAAAAAAGGCGGCGTGCGGCAATCATGCCGCACGCCGCCTTTGGCGACAACAACTTAGCTGTTGTTGCTGGT
>JAKONS010000023.1 GCA_022701845.1 Burkholderiaceae bacterium | reverse complement strand
TGGACATCGAATCAGCTTTCGTTGAATGTGGGAGGCGGGTGGTGGGTGCCGCGGCCCGCGCGGCGGGCCCGGCCGTCAGAAGGGCGGCATCCCCGCCGCGGAGGCCGCGTTCTCGATCGGCACCGCGAAACCGATGCCGAGGAAGGTGCGGTGCTGGGTCGGGTTCAGGATGGCGGTGACGATGCCGACGACCTCGCCGTCCATGGTGAGCAGCGGCCCGCCGGAATTGCCCGGGTTGGCGGCGGCGTCGAACTGGATCAGGTTCGACAGCTGCTGCTTGCCCTCCGGCGACAGGAAGCCGCGCTTCATGCCCGAGACGATGCCCGAGGACACCGACGGCCCGATGCCGAAAGGAAAGCCGATGGCCGCCACTTCGTCGCCCGGCCGCAGGGAGGCGGTCGATTTCAGGGTGGCGGCGGCCAGGTCGTCGGGAATCTTGTGCGCCTGCAGCACCGCCAGGTCGTTCTCGGTCTGCACGCTGACGACCGAGGCCACGCTCTCCAGCCCGTCGGAGAACGTGACGCGGATGTGGTCGGCGCCGGCCACCACATGCAGGTTGGTGAGGATCACGCCCTTGTCGACGATGACCACGCCGGTGCCGATGCCGCGCTCGATCTCGCCTTCTTCCTTCGGCTTGTACTTGCCGCGCGCCAGCTTCTCGCTCTTGTCGTAGGCCACCACTCGCACCACCGAGGGCGCCACCTTGTCGGCGGCGCGGGCGGCGGCCGAGGGCAGCACCGATTTCTCGAGCGTGTGGCGCACCGCGGCGTCGACGTCCTGCTGGGTGATGGCGGGTACGGCCGGCCGCAGGGCGATAAACAGCGCCACCACCAGCGCGGCGCCCGCCAGCGCAGGCGTGGCGGCGACGCGCACGGTGCGCCAGAAGCGAGTTCGGCGCGACAGGCGGGGAAGGGCGGGAGCGTCGATCGCCGGTGCCGCGGTCTGCGCGGCGGTTGGCGCGCCACGGTTGGGCGGCAGGGCCGGCGCAGCGGCGGCAGCGGCGGTGACGGTAGTGGCAGGCGCGGCGGGCGGGGCGTCGCGACGAACGTCGGCCGGCGGTGAGGTCTCCGCGGGCCGTCGGGGGCTGCTGTAGAGGGCGGGCCTGCGCATTCCGAACGTGTCCTAGATAGAGGTCATCGGGATGGAGCGCACACCTTGAAGACACCGAGGCGCGGGGCGTGCACTTCTTGGACACACCGTAGCACGATTCTCAAGACAAAGTGTTTCGATTGCACGGAGACGAAAGGCCATCGGCGCTGCGGCATCATGGTCCGGATGAGCACCTGGATCGACACCCATTGCCACCTCGACGCCGCCGAATTCGCCGCCGACGGCCCGGCGATGCGTGCCGACGCCCGCGCCCGCGGCGTCGCCTGCTGCGTGGTGCCGGCGGTGGGGGTGTTCAATTTCGACGCCGTCGCCGGCTGGGCCGAACGCCATGGCGACGCCTACGCGCTCGGCATCCACCCGCTGTGCACCGGCAGCGCCGCCGACGACGCCCTGGCGGCGCTCGCCGCGCGCCTGGAAGCCGCCCGCGACGACGCGCGGCTGGTGGCGGTCGGGGAGATCGGCCTCGACTATTTCGTGCCCGGGCTCGACGACGCGCGCCAGCAGCATTTCTTTCGTGAACAGCTGCGCCTGGCGCGGCGTTTCGACCTGCCGGTGCTGCTGCATGTGCGCCGTTCGGTCGACCGGGTGCTGCGGCATCTGCGCGAGGTGGGTGGCAGCGGCGCCGGGCGCCACCGCTGGCGCGGCATCGCCCATGCCTTCAACGGCAGCCTGCAGCAGGCCGAGACCTTCGTCGGCCTGGGGCTGAAGCTGGGCGTCGGCGGCACCGCCACTTTCGACCGCGCGTTGCAGGTGCGGCGGGTGGTGCAGGCGGTGCCGCTGTCGTCGATCGTGCTGGAGACCGACGCGCCCGACATCCCGCCGCACTGGCTGTACCGCAACGCCGAGGACCGCGCCGACGGCTCGCCGCAGGCCCGCAATTCGCCGGTCGAACTGCCGGCGATCGGCGCGGCGGTGGCGGCGCTGCGGGGCATCGCGCCGGAGGCGCTGGCCGAGGCATCGACCGCAGCGGCCTGGGAGGCGATGCCGCGCCTGCGGTCGCTGATGCAGGCCGCGGTGATCGGCGACACTCCCCGCCCATGAGCCGACCCCCCCGCCGCACCGCCGCCGCCGACCTGCCGGAAGTCAATTTCTCCGATTACCGCGATGTGCGCAGCCTGCACCTGGGCTCGATCTGGATCCAGGGTTCGATGCGCATCGACGCGCCGGACGACATCGAGCTGGAATACGTGCAGCGGATGATGGCCTGGCTGCTGTTCGTCGACGCCCCCTCGGTGCTGCGCCGGCATGCGATGCAGCTCGGCCTGGGCGCCGCCGCGCTCACCAAGTTCAGCCGCCGCAAGCTGCGCATGCACACCACCGCGATCGAGCTCAACCCCGGCGTGGTGCATGCCTGCCGCGGCTGGTTCAAGCTGCCGGCCGACGACGCCCGGCTGAAGGTGGTGGTGGCCGATGCCGCGGTCGAGATCAGGAAGCCCGGCTGGGCCGGCCGCGTCGATGCGCTGCAGGTGGATTTGTACGACCACGAGGCGGCGGCACCGGTGCTCGACAGCGCCGATTTCTACCGCGACTGCCGGGCGCTGCTCACCGACGACGGCTGCATGACGGTCAATTTGTTCGGCCGCGACACCCGCTATGCCCGCAGCCTGGCGCAGATCTCCGAGGCCTTCGGCGACACCGCAGTCTGGGCCTTCAAGCCGACCCGCGAAGGCAACACCGTGGTGCTGGCCCAGCGCACCCCCAGCCGCCCCGACCGGGCCACCCTGGCCGGGCGGGCCGAGATCGTGCAGACCCGCTGGGGGCTGCCGGCGGCCAAGTGGCTGCGGGTGTTCAAGCCGGTCGTCGCCTCGCTGGAGTGAGCCTTCCCATGACCGAACCCGTGCCCGCCCGCGTCCCCGCCGCCATCGCCGCCGCGACGTTCTCCGGCCCGCTCACCTGGCGGCAGATGGTCGACTGGATGCGCGAGGACGGCGTCATCGGGCCGGAAGAAGCCGAGCGCACGGTGGCCCGCTGCGCCCGCGCCGAAAGCTCCCAGGGCGCGCTGCTGCGGCTGTCCAACGTGGCCATCGCCCGCCGCTCCGACGGCAAGCCGATGGACCTGGACATGCTCACCGAGTACCTGGCGAAGAAGGCCGGCCTGCCGTATCTGCGCATCGACCCGCTGCGGGTGGAAGTCGGCAAGGTGGCCGACACCATGAGTGCGGCCTATGCCGAGCGGCACCGGGTGCTGCCGGTGCAGGTGACCGCGCAGGAGGTCGTCGTCGCCACCGCCGAGCCGTTTCTCACCGACTGGGTGCCCGAGGTGGAGCGGCAGGCACGCCGCGCGGTGCGCCGGGTGGTGGCCAACCCGCTCGACATCCACAAGTTCACCCAGGAATTCTTCGCCCTGGCCAAGTCGGTGCGGGCCGCGCAGAAGGCCGGCGGCAACGCCGGCGCGGCCAGCTTCGAGCAGCTGGTGGAGCTGGGCCGCGCCAACCGCCAGCTCGACGCCAACGACCAGGGCGTGGTGCGGGTGGTCGACTGGCTCTGGCAGTACGCCTTCGACCAGCGCGCCAGCGACATCCACCTGGAGCCGCGGCGCGAACAGGGCGTGATTCGCTTCCGCATCGACGGCGTGCTGCACCAGGTCTACCAGATGCCGATGGGCGTGCTCAACGCCATGACCGCGCGCATCAAGCTGCTGGGCCGGATGGACGTGGTGGAGCGACGCCGGCCGCAGGACGGCCGCATCAAGACCCGCAACCCGCGCGGCGACGAGATCGAGATGCGGCTGTCGACCCTGCCGACCGCCTTCGGCGAGAAGATGGTGATGCGCATCTTCGACCCCGACACCGCGGTGAAGGATCTCGACGCGCTGGGCTTCATGCCGCACGACGCCGCCCGCTGGGAGACGCTGGTGCGGCGCCCGCACGGCATCGTCCTGGTGACCGGGCCGACCGGCGCCGGCAAGACCACCACTCTGTATTCGACGCTGAAGCGGGTGGCCACCGAGGAAGTCAACGTGACCACGGTGGAAGACCCGATCGAGATGATCGAGCCGAGCTTCAACCAGACCCAGGTGCAGCCGCAGCTGGATTTCGGCTTCGCCGAGGGCCTGCGCGCGATGATGCGGCAGGACCCGGACATCATCATGGTGGGCGAGATCCGCGACCTGGCCACCGCCGACATGGCGGTGCAGGCGGCGCTCACCGGGCACCTGGTGTTCTCCACCCTGCACACCAACGACGCACCCTCGGCCGTCACCCGGCTGATGGAGCTGGGCGTGCCGCCCTACCTGCTGAACGCCACCCTGCTGGGCGTGCTGGCGCAGCGGCTGGTGCGCACCCTGTGCAAGTCCTGCCGCGCTCCCGACACCGACGAGGCCGCGCGCGAGATCCTGGCCAACGCGGTCAAGCCCTGGAAACTCAACGGGCCCTGGCAGCCGTACCGCCCGGTCGGCTGCGTCGACTGCCGCATGACCGGCTACCGCGGCCGCATGGGCCTGTACGAACTGCTGACGGTCAGCGAGGCCTTCAAGGACCGGGTGAACAAGGAACCCGGCATCGGCGCGCTGCGCCGGCAGGCGGTGGCCGACGGCATGCGGCCGCTGCGCCTAGGCGGGGCGCTGCGCGTGGCCGAAGGACTCACTACGCTGGCCGAGATCCTGGCCACCACGCCGCCGCTCGACGCACCCGAATAGGGCGCGCGCACCGGGTGCGCCGGTGCGGGATTTCCCTCGGCCCGCGGTAGGTGGAATCCACATCCGCGCACGGTCATCCGGCCTACACAATCCGCCATTCTCAAATTTTTGTGTTTGGAGAGAGCTGTGAAGATCAAGAGTCGCAAAGACTTCTTCTCGGGCCTGATGTTCCTATTCGTAGGCATCGCGTTCGCGTGGGGAGCAACCAACTACAACATCGGCTCCGGTGCCCGCATGGGCCCGGGCTATTTCCCGTTGATGCTCGGCATCGTGATGGCCTTCCTGGGCGCCTGCCTGACGATGACCGCACTGGTCGTCGAGACGGTCACCGGCGACCCGGTCGGCAAGTGGGCCTGGAAGCCGCTGGGCTTCGTCATCGTCGCCAACCTGCTGTTCGGCATCCTGCTGGGCGGCCTGCCGAGCGTCGGCCTGCCTGCCATGGGCCTGATCGTCGCGATCTACGTGCTGGTCATCGTCGGCAGCATGGCCGGCAACGAGTTCAAGCTCGTGCCGACCATCATCCTGGCCACTGCCCTGGCCATCGGCAGCTACATCGCCTTCATCTGGGGTCTGAACCTCCAGATGCAGGTGTGGCCCACCTTCATCACCGGCTGAAGCGGACCGAGAGTAAAAAATGGACCTGATTAATCACCTGTCGCTCGGTTTCGGCGTGGCCTTCACGCCGATCAACCTGCTGTACTGCCTCGTCGGCTGTATCCTGGGCACCCTGATCGGCGTGCTCCCCGGCATCGGCCCGGTGGCGACCATCGCCATGCTGCTGCCCGCCACCTACGCACTGCCCCCGGTGTCGGCCCTGATCATGCTGGCCGGCATCTACTACGGCGCGCAATACGGCGGCTCCACCACCGCCATCCTGGTGAACCTGCCGGGCGAATCGTCCTCGGTGGTGACCGTGATCGACGGCTACCAGATGGCCCGAAAAGGTCGAGCGGGGCCCGCACTCGCGGCCGCCGGCCTGGGTTCGTTCTTCGCGGGCTGCGTCGGCACCATCATCCTGGCCGCCTTCGCACCGCCGCTCACCGAAGTCGCCTTCAAGTTCGGTCCTGCCGAATACTTCTCGCTGATGATCCTGGGCCTGATCGGCGCCGTGGTGCTGGCCTCGGGCTCGCTGCTCAAGGCGGTCTCGATGATCGTGCTGGGCCTGCTGCTGGGCCTGGTCGGTACCGACGTGAACTCGGGTGTCGCCCGCTTCTCGTTCGACATCCCCGAACTGACCGACGGCATCGGCTTCGTGGCGATCGCCATGGGCGTGTTCGGCTACGGCGAAATCATCGCCAACCTGGCCAACCCGGAAGAAGACCGCGAAGTGTTCACCGCCAAGGTGTCGGGCCTGTTCCCCACCGCGCAGGATTTCAAGCGCATGGTGCCTGCCGTGCTGCGCGGTACGGCCCTGGGTGCTGCACTGGGCATCCTGCCCGGCGGCGGTGCGCTGCTGGCTGCGTTCGCTGCCTACACCATCGAAAAGAAGACCAAGCTGCATCCCGGCGAAGTTCCTTTCGGCCAAGGCAACATCCGCGGCGTGGCGGCTCCCGAGTCGGCCAACAACGCCGGTGCGCAGACCTCCTTCATTCCGCTGCTGACGCTGGGCATTCCGCCCAACGCGGTGATGGCGCTGATGGTGGGTGCGATGACCATCCACAACATCCAGCCCGGCCCGCAGGTGATGACCAGTAACCCGGAACTGTTCTGGGGCCTGATCGCCTCGATGTGGATCGGCAACGCGATGCTGATCGTGCTGAACCTGCCGCTGATCGGCATGTGGATCAAGCTGCTGTCGGTTCCCTACAAGTACCTGTTCCCGTCGATCATCCTGTTCTGCGCGATCGGCGTGTACTCGACCAACAACAACACCTTCGACATCTGGATGGTGGGTGCCTTCGGTGTCATCGGCTACATCTTCCACAAGCTCGGCTGCGAACCCGCTCCCCTGCTGCTGGGCTTCATCCTGGGCCCGATGATGGAAGAGAACCTGCGCCGTGCGCTGCTGCTGTCGCGTGGCAGCTGGGCGGTATTCGTGCAGCGTCCGATCTCGGCCGGCCTGCTGGCAGCCGCGGTGCTGCTGCTGATCATCGTGCTGCTGCCGTCGGTCAAGAACAAGCGCGAAGAAGCCTTCGTCGAGGATTGACCGGCCCGGGCCGCCCGCGAACCGCACGGTTTGCGCGAGGCCCGACCTCTCCAGAAACGGCGCCCACGGGCGCCGTTTTCCTTGGGGGCTTCGGCCCCCGGCCGGGATAATCGGCAGCCTCGCCACGGGCTTCGTCCCCGGCCCAGAAAAGACGCCGTGCCCGCCTCCTCGCCCTCCCTGCCCGCCTCCTCGAAAACCACCGGCCTGGTGCTGGCCACCGTCGGCGCCATCGCCTTCAGCGGCAAGGCCATCATCGTCAAGCTGGCCTACCGGCACGGGGTGGACGCGGTCACGCTGATCATGCTGCGCATGCTGTTCGCGCTGCCGTTCTTCCTGGTGCTGGCCTGGTGGGCGGGGCGGCCCCGCCACGGCGTGGTGCCGCCGAAGCTCGGCCGCAACGACTGGCTGGGGGTGATCGGCCTGGGTATCTCCGGCTATTACCTGGCGAGCTTTCTCGACTTCGCCGGGCTGGTCTACATCAGCGCCAGCCTGGAGCGGCTGATCCTGTACCTCAACCCCACGCTGGTGCTGATCCTGGGCTGGCTCCTGTACCGCCGCACCGTGCTGCGCGGCCAGCTGCTGGGCATCGCCATCAGCTATGCCGGCGTGGTGCTGGTGTTCGGCCGCGAACTGCACGGTGCCGGGCCGGGCGCCGCCTGGGGCGCCACCCTGGTGTTCCTGAGCGCCATCAGCTATGCGTTCTACCTGATCTACAGCGGCCAGATGGTGCGGCGTTTCGGCTCGCTGCGGCTGGTGGGGCTGGCCAGCAGCGTGGCCTGCCTCTGCTGCATCGCGCAGTTCCTGGTGCTGCGGCCGGTGGCCGGGCTGGCCACGCTGGCGCCGGCGGTGTGGTGGCTGTCGGTGCTCAACGCCACCGCCTGCACCGTGGTGCCGGTGCTGCTGGTGATGATGGCAGTGGAGCGCATCGGCTCGGCGCTCACCGCGCAGAGCGGCATGGTCGGGCCGGTGTCGACCATCCTGCTGGGCGTGCTGCTGCTGGGCGAGCCGTTCACCGCCTGGCTGGCCGCGGGCACGGTGCTGGTGATCGCCGGCATCTTCGTCTTCAGCCGGGCGCGGGCCTGAGGCGCCCGGCCGGCGCCGCCGAGCAACCCGCACGCTGCGGGCCGGTGCCGGCCCCCCTATGATTTTGTTTTCGCCGTGCGCATCGTTCGCACGGCCTCGTTTTCATCACCAATCGACAGGAGATCGTATGGACTTGGGTTTGACCGGCAAGTGGGCTTTGGTGTGCGGTGCCAGCAAGGGCCTCGGCCTGGGCTGTGCGACCGCGCTGGCGGCCGAAGGCGCGCACGTGGTGATCGTGGCGCGCGGCGCCGAACTGCTGGAGAAGGCGGCCGCCGGGCTGCGTGCCGCGTCGCCGGGCGTGGAAGTCAAGACGATCGCCGCCGACATCACCACGCCCGAGGGCCGCGCCGCGGTCTTCGCCTTCCGCGCCGATTACGACATCGTCGTCACCAACGCCGGTGGCCCGCCGCCCGGTGATTTCCGCGACTGGGACCGCGAGGCCTGGATCAAGGCGGTCGACGCCAACATGATCACCCCGATCGAGCTCATCAAGGCCACGGTCGACCGCATGGCCGAGCGCGGTTTCGGCCGCATCGTCAACATCACCTCCAGCTCGGTGAAGGCGCCGATCGAGGTGCTGGGGCTGTCGAACGGCGCGCGTGCCGGCCTCACCGGTTTCGTCGCCGGCGTGGCCCGCAGCGCCATCGCCGCCAAGGGCGTGACCATCAACAACCTGCTGCCGGGCAGCTTCGACACCGACCGCATCCGGGTGACGATGGAGGGCGCGGCCAAGAAGGCGGGCACCGACGTCGAGACCATCGCCGACAAGCGCCGGCAGACGATTCCCGCGCGGCGCCTCGGCACGCCCAAGGAGTTCGGCGAGATCTGCGCCTTTCTGTGCAGCATGCAGGCCGCCTACATCAACGGCCAGAACGTGCTGGCCGACGGCGGCGCCTACCCCGGCACCTACTGATGGCCGGGCACGGAAATCTCTAGCGCGTTCCCGATGCAGCCCATGGACTCCACGATGACCTCTTTCGCCTTCGACGTTCCCGCTGTGCCGCCCGAGCGCCTGCCCGACCTGCTGCGGGCGATGCCCAAGGCCGAACTGCACATCCACATCGAGGGCTCGCTCGAGCCCGAGCTGATCTTCGCGCTGGCCGAGCGCAACGGCGTGACGCTGCCCTACGCCGACGTGCAGGCACTGCGCGACGCCTATGCGTTCACCGATCTGCAGAGCTTCCTCGACATCTACTACGCCGGTGCCAGCGTGCTGCTGCAGGAGCAGGATTTCCACGACATGGCGATGGCGTACTTCGGTCGCGCCGCCGCCGACAACGTCGTGCGCGCCGAGCTGTTCTTCGATCCGCAGACCCACACCGCGCGCGGCGTGCCGATGGATGCCGTCATCGGCGGGCTGCACCGCGCCTGTGCCGACGCGAAGGCGCTGCACGGCATCGACGCGGTGCTGATCCTGTGCTTTTTGCGCCATCTCAGCGAGGCCGACGCGTTCGACAC
>JAKONS010000496.1 GCA_022701845.1 Burkholderiaceae bacterium | reverse complement strand
GGCCTGACCCCGGACGCACCCACGCAGCACGCACAACCCCGGCGCATCGACGCCACCCGAAGGAGACAAAAATGGACTTCAGCCTAGACGACAACCAGACCATGATCCGCGACTCGGTGCGCGACTTCGCCGAGAAGGAACTGCTGCCCAAATACCAGCACTGGGACCGCACCGGCGAGTGGCTTACGCCCGACTACATGCAGAAGATCGTCGACATGGGCCTGCTGCGCCTGCGCCTGCCGGAAAAGTACGGCGGCCAGGGCTATTCCTTCGTCGACTGCGGCATCGTCTGCGAGGAGATCGGCCGCTGCGACCACCAGATTCGCTACATCGTCTCCAACGCCATCCACCTGGGCGAGATGGCCTCGTCGATGCATCCGGAGCTGCAGGAGGAATGGATTCCGCGCATCGCCAACGGCGAGATGATGTCGCTGGCCTTCACCGAGCCGCGTGGCGGCGCCGACGCCGGCAACATCGTCACCCGCGCCACCCGCGACGGCGACGACTGGATCCTCAACGGCGAGAAGACCTCGATCACCTTCACCGGGGTGTCGAAGGTGGTGTTCGTGTCGGCGCGCACCGGCGGGCCGGGGCCGCGCGGGCTGTCGTTCTTCTGCGTGCCGACCGACCTGCCGGGCGTGTCGACCAGCAATTTCGAGCGCATGGGCCAGAAGCTCGACCGCGGCGGCAGCTTCTTCTTCGACGACGTGCGCATACCGGCGCGCAACATGATCGGCAAGGAGAACGAGGGCTTCATCTGGGCCATGACGATCATCGGCTACAACCGCAATTTCGTGCCGCTGGCCTGCATCGGCGCGGCCCAGAAGTCGCTCGAGGAAACCATGGAATACCTCAAGCAGCGGCAGATCATGGGCAAGTCGGCCTCGCAGTGGCAGGGGGTGGCGCAGGAGCTGGCGATGGCGGCCACCCAGCTGGAGGCGGCGCGCATGCTCTGCTACAAGGCGCTGTCGCTGAAGGACAAGGGCCTGCGCCACGATGCCGAGTCGTCGATGGCCAAGTGGTGGGGCGTGAAGGTGGCCAACGAGGTGCTCTACACCTGCATGCGGCTCAACGGCCACTACGGCTGGGCCAAGGACCTGCCGCACGAGCAGCGGCTGCGCGACTGCCTGGGCATGGAGTCGGCCGACGGCCCGCGCGAAGTGCACCTGGGCATCATCGCCCGGGACATCCTGGGCAAACAGTTCGCGCCCTTCTAGGAGCCGGTCCGTGGGACCGTTGAAAGGTGTGCGGGTGGTCGAGCTCGCCGGCGTGGGCCCGGGGCCGATGGCCGCGATGCTGCTGGCCGACATGGGCGCGACGGTGCTGCGGGTGGACCGGCCGCAGGGCAGCGGCCTGGGTGTGCCGCGGCCGCTGAAATACGACCTGCTGCTGCGCAGCCGGCGCTCGGTGCCGGTCGATCTGAAGGCGCCGGCCGGGCGCGATTTCGTGCTCGACCTGGTGGAGAAGGCCGATGTGCTGATCGAGGGCTTTCGCCCCGGCGTCACCGAGCGCCTGGGCCTGGGCCCCGAGCCCTGCCTGGCGCGCAACCCGCGGCTGGTCTACGGCCGCATGACCGGCTGGGGCCAGGACGGGCCGCTGGCGCAGGAGGTCGGCCACGACCTGAACTACATCGCCCTGGCCGGCGCGCTGCATGCGATCGGCCGCGCCGGGCAGCCTCCGTCGATCCCGATCAACCTGGTCGGCGATTTCGGCGGCGGCACGATGTACCTGGTGATGGGCGTGCTGGCGGCGCTGCTGGAGGCCCGCGCCAGCGGCCGCGGCCAGGTGGTCGACGCCGCCATGGTCGACGGCGTGGCCAGCCTGATGACCCAGCCGCACGGCACCCGTGCGGCCGGCATCATGAACACCGAGCGCGGCACCAACGTCACCGATTCCGGCGCGCCGTTCTACGAGGTCTATGCCTGCGCCGACGGTCGCTGGATCACCCTGGCGGCGGTGGAAACCCGGTTCTACGAGAACGCGCTGGCGGTGCTCGGCCTGCCGGAACTGCTGGCGCGCCAGTGGCGGCGCGACGACTGGCCCGAGGCCAAACGAATGCTGGCCGCGCGCTTCGCCGAACGCGACCAGGCGGCCTGGTGCGAAGCCTTCGCCGGCACCGAGTCCTGTTTCGCGCCGGTGCTCTCGCTCGACGAGGCGCCCGGCCATCCGCACCTGGCCGCGCGCGGCACCTATGTCGAGATCGACGGGGTGACCCAGCCGGCGCCGGCGCCGCGCTTCTCGCGCACCCCCTGCGCCATGCCGACCGCGTTCGCGCCCTGGAGCGATGCCGAGGCGCACGACATCCTGGCGCCGTGGATGGACCGCGGCGCGGTGGACGCCGCCCGCGCGGCCGGCGCCCTGGGCAGCTGACGACCGGCCGGCACATTCCGGCAGCGAACCGGACAGGCGATCCACAGGTTTTCGACCCGGACGTGCGCACCTAGACGCACGCCCTCATTCCAAGGAGACCAGCATGAGAGCGACACAGTCCACCCCGGCGGCCCGCAGGGGCTTTCTCGTCCGCACAGTCGGCCGCGGCTCCCTCGTCGCCATCGCCGCCTCGGCGGTGTTGGCGACCGGTCTCGGCGCCTGGCCGGGCAGCGCCCGGGCCCAGGCCGACTTCCCGAACCGGCCGGTGCGCATCGTGGTGCCGTATTCGGCCGGCACCGGCAGCGACGTCATCGCGCGCATCGTCACCCAGGCGATCACCGAGAAAACCGGCAAGACTTTCGTCATCGAGAACCGCGAGGGCGGCGGCAGCCTGATCGGCACGCTGGCGGTGGCCAAGGCGCCGGCCGACGGCTACACCCTGCTGATGGCGGCCAACCCGACCGTCATCGTGCCCAGCCAGAGCGTGGCGCCGGCCTACCAGCCGCTCACCGACTTCACGCCGGTGGCCAAGCTGGCGCTGATCCCGCTGGTGCTCACCGTGTCGCCGGCGCTGAAGATCGGCAACCTGCGCGAACTGGTGGCCTATGCCCGCGCCAACCCGGGCAAGCTCAGCTACGGATCGTCCGGCCCCGGCACCATCAGCCAGCAGGAGATGGAACTCTTCAAGCAGGCGATGGGGCTCGACATTCCCGAGATTCCCTACAAGAGCACCGCCCAGGCGATGACCGACGTCATCGGCGGCACGCTGTCGCTGCTGCCGGCGGTGGTGCCGCTGGCGGCGCCGCATATCCAGTCGGGCCGGGTGACCGCGCTGGCGGTGCTCGACGACCGCCGCGCCGCCACCCTGCCCGAGGTGCCGGCCATCACCGAGGACGGCGCGGTGCAGGGCTATGCGCCGACGCCGGTCTGGTATGGCTTCCTGGCGCCGGCCCGCACGCCCCCGGCCGCGGTGCACGCCCTGGCCGGCATGCTCAACGAGGCGATGGCCACGCCCGACGTGCAGGCGAAGCTGCAGAAGCAGGGCGCGCGGCCGGTGCTGGTGGGTGCGCCGCAGTTCGCCGCCGACATGCAGACCGAGTACGAGAAGGCGACCCAGCTGGCCATCCGCACCGGCGTGCGCAAGTAGCCGCAGCCGCGCCCGGCCGCCTCAGCGCAGCGGCGCGGTTTCCTCCAGGAAGCCCGCCGCCACCGCGCCGTTGGTCTTGCAGTCGATCAGCACCGGGCCGCCCGCGTCGGCCAGCAGCGGGCCGAGCGCCCGCAGCTCTTCCACGGTGCGCACCGTGGCGACGGTGAAACCGAAGGCCTCGGCCACCGGCGCGTAGTCGACATCCGGGAACTGGGTGGTCGACACCGGCAGGCTGCGCTGGCGCAGGTAGTGCAGTTCGGCTCCGTAGGCGCAGTCGTTCATCACCACGATCACCAGCGGAATCGACTGGCGCGCGGTGGTCTCCAGCTCGCTCAACGTCATCAGGAAGGCGCCGTCGCCGATCACCAGCACGGTGGTGCGGCCCGGGTCGCCGACGGCCACCCCGAGCGCGGTGCCGAAGCCCATGCCGATCGAGGAGAAATCGCTGCACTGCTTGATCTGCCCCGGCCCCGGCACCGACATGTAGCCGGCGCACTGCAGGAAGTTGCCGGCGTCGTAGACCAGGTTGCGCTCGCGCGGCAGCAGCCGGTCGAGCTCGATGCCGGCGCTGCGGGTGTCGATGGTGCGCGGCGTGTGGCGCGCCTCGAAATCGTGTTCGGGGCGGAAGTCGGCCAGCAGGCGCCGCATGGCGTCGGCGCGCAGGGGCTTGTCGGCCTCGTCGCGCGGCGGCAGCAGGGCCCGCAATTGTTCGGCCACCGCGGCGGCGTCGCCGACGATGCCGATGTCGCAGTGCAGCCAGCGGCCGATGGCCGCGCGGGAGGTGTCGACCTGGATCAGCGTGGCGCCGGACGGCAGCGAGGCGCCCTGGCTGCTGGTGCGCTGGTTCAGGCCGGCGCCGAAGACGATCACGCAGTCGGCCTGGTCGAAGAAGCGGCGGCCGGCCTGGTGCGAGAACGAGCCCACCACGCCGCAGTCGAAGGCCTCGCCGCGAAAGAAGTCCTTGGCCTTCATGGTGGTGGAGAGCGCCGCGCCGACATGCTCGGCCAGCCGCAGCAGCGCCTCGCGTGCGCCGGAGCGGTAGGCGCCCCAGCCGGCCAGGATCAGCGGCCGGCGGGCGCGCGCGATGGCGCCGGCGGCGGCCTCGACCGCGGTGGTGCGCGCGGCCGGCGGCTTGCGCGGCGCGGGCGGCGCCGCCATGCCGGCGCCGACGCTGTCGAAAGGCGTGTCGGAGGCCAGCACGTCGGTCGGCAGCAGCAGCGCGGTCAGCCCGCCGTGGGCGGTGGCGAAGGCGCTCGCCAGCAGCTGCGGCGCGGTGGCCGGATCGTGCGCGGTCATGTGGCGCACGCCGGCGCCGCCCAGCACCGCCCGGGTATCGAGCGACTTGGTGTTGGGGCCGAAACCGTTCGGGTCTTCCGGCGCCTCGGCGTTGGAACCCACCATCAGCAGTACCCGCGAGCCGGTCTTGCGCACATAGACGATGCCGTGCAGGCCGTTGGCGGTGGCCGGACCCCGCCCGATCAGCGCCACGCCGAGGCGGCCGCTGGAGGTGGCGTAGCCCTCGGCCATGGCGACCGCGTTGTTCTCGTGGCGGGCGGTGACGAAGCGGATGCCGGCGGAATCGATGGCGGCGACCAGCGTGGCGGTCTCGTCGCTCATCAGGCCGAACACGCAGTCGACGCCGAGGCGCTGCAGCTGCAGCGCGAGGGCCTGGGAGGTGGG
>JAKONS010000571.1 GCA_022701845.1 Burkholderiaceae bacterium | reverse complement strand
CAGGAAGGAGACGAAGCACAGCGCGCCGATGAGCAGCACCGGCCCCCGCGGCCAGGCGAAGGCGCTGGCCGGCCGGCCATCGGGCAGGCCGGCACGCCCGAGAAATTGCCGGCCCGCGCTGGCCAGCGCCAATAGCACCAGCGCGACCACCACCAGCGTCGCCGCCCGCAGGCCGACACCCGCTGCGAGTAGTGCGGTCACACCGCCCGCGCCGGCGATGCCTCCCAGGCTGTACAGGCCGTGGAAGCCGGACATCATGGTGCGGCCGCTGGCGCGCTCGACGATCACTGCCTGCAGATTGGCGGTGCAATCGACAGCGCCGACCGAAGCGCCGAAAACGAACAACGCCGCGGCCAACCCGACCACCTGCCCGGTGCTCGCGAGCACCGGCAGCGCCAGGCACATCACCAGGATGGCCGGCACCAGCACCCGGCGGCATCCGATGCGGGCGGCCAGGGCTCCGGCCAGCGGCATCGCCAGCAAGGAGCCCGCGCCCAGGCACAGCAGCAGCAGGCCGAGGCCGGCTTCGTCCAGGCCGGCACGGGCGCGGGCGTAGGGCACCAGCGGCGCCCAGGCGGCGGTGCCGAGGCCGGCGATGAAGAAGGCGATGCGGGTCGCGCGCTGCTCGGCGCGGCCGGGTCGGCCGGCCGGCGTGTCGGATGCATCGGATGGGTCGGATGTGAGGGGTGCGGTCAAACCAGGGGATTCCATCGGGATGGCGGTGCGAACGATGCGCCGCGCGAGGCGGCGATTGTCGTCAGGCCGGGTGCGGCGGGCCGCGCGATGCATCGCCACGCCCGGTGTTTCGCCGGGAGGCCGAAAGAGACGGTACTTGATACACATCCTCCGGCGGATTCGTCGTTGAATGCGGGTGCAAACGTCACAACATCGAGGAGTCACCATGTCCCATTTCGCCACCGTCACCGGTCTCGTCACCTATGTTCCCGGAGACGGCACGCCGCTCAAGATCCCCAAGGGCCGCATCGAGGTCGATCTGGCGCCCGACAGCGCCATCCTGAGCTGGGAGCAGGCCGATGGCGTCGTCGGTTCGGCCGCCATTCCCCGCACCCAGTACGACGAGTATGTCGCGGCAGGAAAGATCGATCCGCAAGCCTGACGACGAGGCGACGACCACACCGTTCGGCCCACCCGGAGGGATCGGCGCAATACGCCAAGGCCGGGCCCGCATGCAGCGGGTCCGGCCTTTTTTTCGTCTTGGCCCGATGCGGCGAGGCGCGTTATACGGCCCGTCTCGTGCGGGCCCCCGGCGCCGGCTGCGGCGCGCGCGCCTTGCGCTTGCGCCACCAGATCACGATGCCGGTCACCGACAGCATCGCCACCATCAGCCCCATCGCCGACATCAGGATCCGCCCCGGCATGCCGAGGATGCGGCCCGAATGCAGCGGGAACTGCAGCTGGCCGAAGACATCGGCGGCGGTGCCTTTCCAGGGCACGTTCTCGCCCAGCACGCTGCCGTCCTGGGCGTCGATGTACAGGTTGGCCAGGCCCATGCCGCCGTTGGCATCGTCGCCGCCGGGCGGGAAGAACGACACGTTGTAGAAGCCGAAGGGCGCCGAATAGAACAGCCCGCCCGGCGGCGATTCGAAGCCGCGGCGGCCGGCTTCCGCGCGCGCCACCCGCAAGGCGTCGTCGAAGCCGAGCCGGGGCTGCGGCTCCTCGCCGATGCGCGCCATCGGCCGGGTCTCGTAGGGGCCGGGCGTGGTCTTGGTGACCAGCGACAGCAGCGGGAAGAACACCTCGCGGCGCAGGTTGAGCGAGAAGGAGGTGAAGGCCAGCACCAGGATCACCAGCCACACCCACAGGCCGCCGGCGCGGTGCAGGTCGAAATTGAGCTTGTAGCCGCCGGCGGCCCAGCGCACCGCCCAGGCCGGGCGCCAGCGTTTGAGCCAGCCGGCCGGCGGCCGGTGCGGCGCCTGCCCGCCGGCGACCGGCGCGCGCAGGCGGCGCGGCCAGGTGAGCACCATCGCCACGAAACTGTCCACCAGCCAGACCAGCGCGACGGTGCCCATCAGCCAGTAGCCCCAGCGGTCGCTGCCCCAGAAGGCCGGCGCGTGCAGGCTCATGTGCACGTCGCGCAGGAAGGGCATCAGGCTGCGGCGCGACAGCGACACCGCGGTCGAGTCACGGGTGCCGACGATGCGGCCGGTGACGCCGTCCACATAGACCCAGTTGTGGTCCAGCACGAAGGGTTTGCCGGTGGCCGGGTCCTGCCGCGGGCTGACGAAGAAGCCCATGGTGTGGCCTTCCTCGTAGGCCAGCGTGAGGTAGTCGACCCGCACGCGCGGATCGGCGGCCTCCACCGTGCGCGCCAGCTGCAGCGGGTCGCGCGCCGGGCCGCGGCTGTCGGTGGTGAGGATGTCGGCATTGAGCCATTCGTCGAGTTCGTGGTCCCAGGAGGTGATCGCGCCGGTGAGGCCGGCGACGATCAGGAAGGGCGCGACGAACAGCCCGAGCCAGCGGTGGACGACGATCCAGAAGGCACGCATCTACCCGGGCGCTCCGCGGTCAGAAGTCGACGCTGGCATTGACGGTGAGGGTGCGCGGCGCGCCCAGCACCAGATAGCCGGCGCCCGAGTAGCCGCCGACCGAGGCCCAGTAGTTGCGGTCGGCCAGGTTGTCGATGCGGGCGCGCACGGTGAGCAGCCGGCCCTGCACCGCGGTGGTGTAGCGGGCGCCGGCGTCGATGCGGGCCCAGCCCGGCACTCGCAGGGTGTTGTCCGCATCGGCATAGCTGCTGCGGTTGGCGATGGCGCGCGCATTGACCGCCAGGCCGCGCACGCCCGGCACGTCCCACTCGACGTTGAAGGAGGCCTGCGCGTCCGGCACGCCGATCACCTTGCGGCCGTCGGTGGCGGCGCTGCCGGTGGATTTCTGGGTGGCGTCGAGCAGGGTGACGCCGCCCAGGACGCGCAGCCCGCGCACCGGTTCGCCGAAGGCGTTGAGCT
>JAKONS010000176.1 GCA_022701845.1 Burkholderiaceae bacterium | reverse complement strand
GCTCATGGCGTGAGGAGGCGGCGCTTCACAGGTGTGGAAGATCGGCGAGCGCCTGGGCCTGGTCGCCCACCGGCATGTCGACCAGCGTCTGGCGACCGTCGGGCAGCGCCACCACCTCGATCTTGCGGCCGACCTGGCCGTTGTAGCAGAGGTACAGATCGTGTCCCCGTGAAGCCGCCACCACGACCGCGGCGATGCCGGCGACGACCGACTCGCCCTTCTTCAATTCGCCATCCACATAATCGAACTGGTGCCAGCGGACGGACACGACCGTTTTGTCCTGTGTCCACCGCACTGCTTCTACCGCGTACGCCATCGTGCTCTCCGGGGTTGAGGGGGTCTGGACCCCGTATTTTCCACGCTCAGTAATGCGGCGGCAGTTCGTCGCGGGCGGCGCGCGGGGCTTCTCCCGCCTCGGGCGCCTGCTGCCGCAGCGTGGTGACCTGGCCGATCAGCTCGTCGATCTGCCGCTGCTGCCGGTAGATCGCCAGGTTGAGTTCGTCGACCAGGTCCTCCGCATAGCTGAGCTTGATCTCCAGATCGGTGAGGCGCTGTTCGGTCGTCATGGTGGCGGGTGGGAGGGGGAGCGGCGATTACACATCACCCGCGGCGCCGGGCCAGCACCTCGTCGCGCGGACCCGCGTCGACGACACGGCCGGCCTCCATCACCACCAGCGTGTCGAAGCGCGCCAGCAGGCTCGGCCGGTGCACCGAGGCGACGATGCAGGCCTGCGGAAAAGCGGCAGCCATGCGGTCGAACACCCGTTCTTCGGCCAGGGGATCGAGCGCGCTGGTGGGCTCGTCGAGCAAGAGCAGCGAACTGCCCCGCGCCGCCAGCACACCCCGGGCCAGTGCCAGCCGCTGGCGCTGGCCGCCGGAGAAATTGCCGCCCCGCTCGTGGACCGCGCTGGCCAGCCCGGCCGGCAGACGCTGCAGCACCTCGTCGAACACGCCGGTGTGGATGGCCGACCGCAGCGCCTGCGCATCGGCCGGCACGCCGAAGGTGAGGTTCTCCTCCACGCTGGCCTCGAACACCTCGGCCTCCTGCGGGATCAGCGTGGCCAGCCGGCGCAGCGCGGTCCAGTCGATCTCGGCGCCGTCGCAGAGCAGCGCGCCCTGCTGCGGCCGATACAGCCCGGCCAGCGCGCGCAGCAAGGTGCTCTTGCCGCCGCCGCTGGGGCCGATGAGCGCCACCCGCGCGCCGCGCCGCAGCACCAGGTCGATACCCTGCAGGCCACCACCGCGCGCGTCATCGGCATAACGCCAGGTGGCGCCGCGCAGTTCGAGTGTCTGCCAGGGCGCGTCGGGCTGCACCGCGGGCACCGCGGCGTCGGGCTCGCCGGGCGCCTGCCAGACCGGCTCGGCGCTGCCGTAGTCGGTGTGCATGCGGGCGAAACCCTGGAAGTTGGACGCCATCGCGCCGACCACCGACGCGGCCTGCTGGGCGTACTGGTAGATCATGAAGATGGTGCCCAGCAGGATGCCCTGGCCCGGCAGCCCCGGTTGCCGCGACTGCAGCACGTACACCACCACCAGCACCCAGGTCAGGCCCATGCCGAGCAGGTCGACGGTGAACCACTTGCCCTCGCCCACCATCACCGCCCGCCGCAACGGCGCCACCACCGCGTCCATGCGCCGGCCCAGCAGGCTGCGCGAGGCGGCCTGCAGCCGCAGGCCGATCACCGTGCCGGCGTTGCCGACGAAGTCGAGCAGCGCGGCGGCATAGCGGCGTTCGGCGTCGTTCTCGGCGCGGGCCAGCGCCATCAGCACCCGGTCGAAGCGCAGGATGATCAGCGCGATCAGCACATAGCCGGTGACCGCGATGGCCCCGCTGGTGCGCGACAGCAGCGCCAGCGCCACGATCGGGCCGACGAACTGGAAGGCGCTCTGCAGATAGCCGAACTGGTTCTGCGCGAAGTCCGACAGCGCGCGGCTGGCCTGCGTCACCCGGTGCTGCAGTTCGCCGGAATGCCGCCCGTCGCGCCAGGCCAGGGGCGCGGCGGCGATGCGGGCGTAGAGCTGGTCGGCGACCCGCATCCGCACCCGCACGCCCACGTTGCGCTCCAGCACCCGGCCGGGGCCGTGCAGCAGCCACGACGCCAGGTAGACGCCGACGAGCAGCGCGATCCAGCGCCCCGCCCCCGCCAGGCTGCCGCGCTGCAGCGCGTTGATGGCCTGGGCGGCCAGCCAGGGCATGGCGAGGCGCATCAGCTGGGCCGCCGACAGCAGGCCGGCCGCACCGAGCAGCGGGGTGCGGGCGCCCACCGCGTGGCACCAGAGCGCGCGGTAGAGATCGCGCGCCGCGCCGCCCAGGCCGACGGCCGGCCGGGGCGCTTCGGCCGGCGCGCCGGCGGGACGATCGGCAGGCGCCGTGGTGGGCGGGGTGGGAGGTGCCGGATCGGGCTGCGTCATGCGGGGTTGGCTCCGTCGCCGCGCGGCATCGGCGGGCTCGGCAGCGATTGTGCAGACGGCGATGCATCGCCCCCGCATCCGGCCGGATACCGCACCCGACCGCCACCAGCGTCCGGTAACGATTGCTTGCGGACAGCGCTTTAATATCCGCGCGAAGACGCCGCACCAGACGGCTCGACAGAACATTTCTGCGTCCGAGGAGAACACGCATGCGATCGTCCCCACCACAGCAGCCTGCAGCCACGATGCCGACGCGTCTCAGCCTGGCCGCCGCCGCCGCGCTCACCCTGCTGCTGGCCGCATGCCAGTCGACGCCGATGCCCGACTGGTCGAACGGCCAACCGCGGCCGGGCAGCTACCGGCCGCCGGTGCAGGCGCGGGTCGTGCCGGCCGCGCCGGGCGCCACGCTTTCGCCGCCCTCTCCCGGATCGCTTTCGGTGCCGAGCCAGGCGCCGGTGGTGGATACGCCGCCGGCCGGCGTGCTGGTCAATCCGATACGGCCTCCCGACGGTGTCGTGCCGGGTGCGGCCGCCCCGGCGCCCGCGCCTGCGGTCGCCGTCGACACCCCGCCGTACGGCCCTGCGGTAGCCGCCCGTTTCGCCACCCCCACCGTGCGCTACGCCACGCCCGGCCTGGCCGACGGCCGCGACCGCTTCACCACCAACGCCGAGATCCGTAGCTGGATGAGCGGGCTGGTCACCGCATCGGGCCGCGGCGATGTACGTGCCGGCATGGTGCACCTGGGCAGCTCCCAGCGCGGCGAGCAGATCGAGGCGCTGGTGCTGACCCGTTCGGCCAACACCGAAGCCAGCACCCTGCTGGCCGACGGCCGGCCGACGGTGGTGCTGGTCGGTCAGCAGCACGGCGACGATCCCGCCGGCGCCGAAGCGTTGCTGGTGATCGCCCGCGAAGCCGCGACCGGCCTGCTGCAGCCCCTGCTGGGCCGGATCAACCTGGTCATCGTGGCACGCGCCAACCCCGACGGTGCCGCCGCCGGCAGCGCCGCCACCGCCGACGGCACCGATCTGGCGCAGGACCACCTGGTGCTGCGCACCCCGGAGGCGCGCGCACTGGCGCAGCTGGTGCGCGACTACAAACCGCTGGTGTTCGTCGATACGCAGGAATACCCGGTCACCGCCGGCTTCGCGGAGAAGTTCGACGCCGTGCAGCGAGCCGACATGCTGCTGCAATACGCCACGCCGGCCAACGAGCCGGAATTTGTCACCAAGGCGGCGGAAGAGTGGATTCGCCGCCCGGTCGCCGCCGCGCTGGAGCGCTCCGGCCTGACCCACGACTGGTACTACACCGCCAGCGCCGATCCGGCCGACCGCGCACTGACCATGGGCGGCGCGATGCCCGGCGAGGCGCGCAACGCCGAGGGCCTGAAGAACGTGGTCAGCCTGATGCTGGCCAGCCGCGGCGAAGGCATGGGCCGGCTGCACCTGCAGCGGCGGGTGCACAGCCAGGTGGTGGCGTTGGCCGGTGTGCTGCAGGGCGCGGCCGCCAAGGCCGACGAACTGCGCAAGCTGCGTGAATTCGTCGACCGCGACGTCGCCTCGATGGCCTGCCGCACCGATGGCGCGATCGAGATCCTGCCGACCACCCAGCGCCGCAAGGTCACCCTGCTCGACCCGGTGACCGGCGCCGACAAGCCGGTCGACACCGACTGGAATTCCTACCTGGTGCCGCGCACCGCGCTCAGCCGGCGCCGCCCTTGCGGCTACTGGCTCGACGCGTCGGCGTCCACCGCGGTGGACCGCCTGCGCGACGCCGGCGTGCAGGTGATGCGGGTGGCCGAATCGTCCTCCCTGCTGATGGACAGCTACCGCGAAACCGCCCGCCGCGACGACACCGCGCGCGGCACGGTGCGCGTCGACGTATCGGTGGTGCGGGCATTGGCCGACGTGGCGGCGGGCGGCTTCTACGTGCCGCTGTCGCAGCCGCTGGGCAACCTGGTGTTCGCCGCGCTGGAGCCCGACGGCCCCGACAGCTTCTTCGCCCGCCGGGTGATCGACCGGCTGGAGTCGATCGGCCGTGTCGCCAACGTACCGGCGCTGCGGCTCGAAGAGTACT
>JAKONS010000560.1 GCA_022701845.1 Burkholderiaceae bacterium | reverse complement strand
CGCGATCGTCGCGCGCCTCGCATGGCGGCCTATTCAGGCACAGCTGAGCGCCTGGTCAGCGCAAGTTACGTTCGTACACATTTGCTAGGATCACGCCGGGAGGGCATGGCCCGTTCACCGGTTTTTTTTAACGAGAAATCGACAATGAAGATGACGATGACGAACGCTGGCTGGGCGCTGGCATTGACGGCGGCCCTGACCGCTTGCGGCGGTGGTGGAGGCGGCGGTGGTGGTGCCGGCACGGCCGGCACTGCCGCGACACCTGCCGCTGCGGTGCAGAACGCGATCACGCTCAGCGGCACCGCGGCCACCGGCGCGGCGATGGCTGGTGCCGAAGTAAGCCTGCGTTGCCAGGGCGGCAGCGGCAGCGGCACCACCTCGGCCACCGGCACCTTTTCGGTGACGGTCGCCGGCGCCAGCCTGCCCTGCATGCTGCGCGCGACGAGCGCATCGACCACGCTCTACGGCCTGGCTACCGGCTCCGGCCAGGGCAGCGCCAGCGCCAACGTCACGCCGCTGACGCATCTCATCGTGTCGACCGCCGCACGGCGCGACCTGGCGGCGCTGTTCGCCGAATTCGGCGCAACCAGCCTCGGCGACAACCAGCTGGCGACCGCCAAGGCTGCCGTCGCCGCGCTGCTGGCCGGCGCCGGCATCGACATCGTGGCCGACGCGCCGCTGTCCCAGACCTTCGCCGTCGGCGACGCGCTCGACCGCAAGCTTGATGCCCTGCAGACGCGCCTGTCCACCGGCGGCGCCACGCTGGCCGACCTGGCCGCCTCCCTGCGCGACGGTGCGGCCGACATGGCCAAGGCCCAGCTCAAGGCACCGCCCATCGCCGCCTGCCCGCACCTGCGCGACGGCAACTACCAGTCGGTGTTCAGCGACGGCGCGAGCGGCATGCTCACCATCGACTTCGGCACGCGCACCGCCAGCCAGTGGATCTCCACCGCCGCCGGCGGCCGCGCGCATGGCGGTGCGATCACCCTGTCGGGCACCCAGGCCTGCCAGTTCTCGTTCAACGGCCTGGACGGCCGGGTCTACAGCGCCGCGGCGTCGCAGCAGGGCATCTTCGTGCTGCGCGATTCGACCGGCCCGGTGGGCATCTCGTTCCCGATGCAGAAGCTCGCGGTGGCCGATCTGGCCGGTGCCTGGAACACCATCGAATACAGCAGCACCGAGCGCGGTTTCGGCACCCTGGCGATCGGCGCGGACGGCAGCGTCGTGGCCCGCGAATGCGCCGCCAACGCCGATGCCTGCACCACCCAGACGCTGGCGTCGAGGCTCGTTCCGGTCGCCCGCGCCAACCCCTGGGCCGGCGGCGCTGCGCTGCCCGACACGTTCGCGGTCCTGGCGCCCGGCAGCACCACGATGGGCGTGGTGACGCACGCCTACCGCTCGCCTGCCGGTGGCATGTTCCTGATCAGCGGTGTGCCGGGCGACGGCCTGCTGTTCGCCTCCCGGCAGATCGCCCTCGCGCTGCCCGCCGTGGGCCGCGTGGTGCAGTCCTGGACGGCCGAACAGACCGCCGCGGACGTCTCCGCCTTCAGCTACGGCGGCAACCGCATCACCGCGGTGGATGCCGCCACCGGCAGCGTCACCCGCGCCAACCTCGGCGACGGTCTGTCGCAGTACCGCCTCTACAACAAGCCGCGCGACGGCATGCGCTACCGCCCGGCGCAGACCGGCAGCGGCCGCAACTACAACGCCCTGGTGCAGCTGGTGCCGGTGGGCGCCGGCCTGACGGTCTATGCCGGCACCGAGGGCGGCACCTCCCTGGGCATCACCGTCGACGACCGCTGACCGGTCAGGCGCGCAGGCCGGCCACCCAGGCGTCGACCGCGGCCGGCTCGGTCAGGGTGCGCACCTGCTGGAACGCCGCCTCGGCCTCCGGGTGCCGGCGCCGCAGCAGGTTGAGCCATTGCTTGAGCCGGCCCACCCGCTGCTTGCCGGGGAAGTGGTGGCTGATCACCGCCCAGAACGCGGCCACCCGGGGCAGCAGGGCGGGCCACGGCGTGGCCGCGTCCGTCGCCTCGCCGTCGGCCGCGCGGATGGCCCGGGCCAGGCCCGGGTCGGCCACGATGCCGCGGCCCAGCATCAACGCCCGGCCGCCGGAGGCTTCGCGGCAGCGCAGCGCGTCGTCCACCGTCCAGATCTCGCCGTTGGCGATCACCGGAACCGGCACCGCGGCCCGCAGCGCGGGAATCTGCTCCCAGTAGGCCGGCGGCCGGTAGCCGTCGAGCTTGGTGCGGGCATGCACCACCAGTTCGTCGGCGCCGCTCTCGGCCAGCGCCTGTGCGCATTCGACCGCCCGGCTGCCGTCGCGCACCCCGAGCCGCATCTTGGCCGACACCGGGATATGGGCCGGCACCGCGCGCCGCACCGCGCCGACGATGGCGGCCAGCAGTTCGGGGGTGTCGAGCAGCGCGGCACCGCCGCCGTGGCGATTGACGATGTTGGCCGGGCAGCCGAAATTGAGGTCGATACCCGCTGGCTCCAGCCGCGCCAGGGCGGCGGCGTTGCCCGCCATGCAGTACGGATCGGAGCCGAGCAGTTGCGGCCGCACCGGCGTGCCGGCGGGTGTGCGGCTGCCGTTGCGCAGCTCGGGCACATAGCGCAGGAACACCCGGTCGGGCAGCACCGTGTCGCTCACCCGGATAAATTCGGACACGCAGCGGTCGATGCCGCCGACCTGGGTCAGGATGTCGCGCAGCACGAAGTCGAGCAGGCCCTCCATCGGCGCCAGCAGGATCAGGGCGGGGGCGGCGTCCGGCGACGACGCTGCAGCCGGTGCGGGGAAGGGGAGGGGCGTCGCGGTGTCGGGCATCGGGCGGCGATTGTCGCCGCGCCGGCTCTAGGCGAAGGTGAACCCGCAGGAACGCACCTTCGCCGCATACATGGCTTCGTCGGCCAGGTGCAGCAGCTCGTCGGTGTTGGTGCCGTTCTCGGGCGCGCGCGCCACGCCGATGCTGACGCCCACCTCGACGATCTTGCCGTCGGCCAGGGTGATCGGCTGCCGCACCCGGTCGACGATCATCGCGGCGATGTCGCTGGCCTTGTGGCGGTCGTTGGTGATGAGCAGCACCGCGAACTCGTCGCCGCCCAGCCGGGCCACCGTGTCGGAATGCCGCAGGATGCCCTGGATGCGGCGCGCCGCCTCCTGCAGCACCTGGTCGCCGGCGGCATGGCCCAGCGTGTCGTTGATGGCCTTGAACTTGTTCAGGTCCATCACCATCAGGCTGTAGCCGCGGCCCAGGGCCTTCAGGTTCTCCGCGGCCAGCTGCAGGTTCAGCTCGAACAGGCGCCGGTTGGCCAGCCGGGTCAGGCTGTCCTGGTAGGCCACCTTGTCGAGTGGTGCGACGTACTTGTTGGTGGCCCGGTACACCGCGGTCACCGACAGCAGCACGTTGAACACGATCAGCACGCCGAAGATGCGCTCCAGCTTGACGAAGGTGGCCATGGCTTCTTCCAGCGACTGCCCCACCACCGCCACCACCTGCGCGCTACCGGTGCGGCCGAGCTCCACCGTGAGCATGCGGTAGGTGCTGTTGCCGAACTTGAGGAACCACACGCCGTCGGGCAGCACGCCGAATTTCGACGCCATCGCGGCCTGCGCGTCGGCCGGAAACGACGATGCCTGCACCGTCCAGGGCGCGTCCCCGTCGCGGGACAGGAAGACGAATTCCGAATCGGTGATCTGCCGGAACTGCATGGCGATCTGGTCGTCGATCTTGAAGGCGAAGGACAGATGCGCGGTGGGCGCCGGCGTGCGCACCACGGTCTTCACCCACTGGTAGAGCACCTCGACGCCCTTGTCGAGCACCAGCGTCTCCATCAGGCTCTGGCCGGGTTGCACCTGGGAAATCTGCGCGGCGAGGGCGGTGTCGCCCAGGCCCGGATAGTCGGCGAGGAAGCCGCTGCTCTGCGAGATCGCCTTGCCCGCCACCCGGTCGTTCAGGTCGGACAGCACCACCAGGCTGGAACCCATGCGCACGCTCTGGTTCTTCAGCGCCGATTCGATGGTGGGGCGCGACTGGCTGGTGACCGCATCGCGAAAGCCGTAATCCTTGGCGACCAGTTCGGTGGCCTGCTTCAGGTATTCGCTGCGCTGCGCGATGGCGTATTTGAATACCTGGGCGCTCGAGCGCAGTTCGTCGTCGAGTTTCTCGGTGGCGATTTTCCGGTTCGCGTACCAGAGCAGTCCGAAAGCGCCGATCTGAAAAGCGATCAGGAACGGCACCAGGAAATAGATCAGGCGCCGCTCGGAGGAAAGCGACTTTATCCGGCCGTCCATACGGCCTCCTCGCAAGAGCGTCTGGCGACCGCGCCGGCCCGCGCGTCATGCCGCGCAGGCCCCGTTGGCCGGTAATGCCGATCGAGCGGGTATTCCCGCCATGCATCAAAGCTTTCGTCGCCCACTGTCATTTCCAGGGTCCAAGCAGCAACGTCACTTTTTTCTCACCGGTGTTTCGCCCGGGGCCTCGACGAACGGCGTTATTCGTTTTTATGAACGCGCGTTCGCTTTGTATGCAGTATAGAAGCAGAAAGTGTGTTTCGTTACCTTTCGACAGCCTGCATCGGCCGCGATGGTAGGCTTCCCACGCACCGCACCACAGCCGTCGCCACAGGCCGCCGCGCCTTCGATATGCCGACCCCATGACCCTGCGAAAAAGAACTCCCCGCGCATCGACCTCCGCCACTACCGCACCGGATGCCGATGCGGCGGCGCCGACGCCGGCGGCTCTTGAGCACTACGATTTTTCCCAGCAGGTGGGCCATCTGCTGCGCCGCGCCTACCAGCGGCATGTGGCGATCTTCCAGCAGGGCATTCCCGATTCGCAGCTCACCGCCGCGCAGTTCGTGGTGCTGTGCGCGGTGCACGAGCGCTCGGCCTGTTCGCTCAACGACGTGGTGCGCGCCACCGCCATCGACCAGGGCACCGCGCGCGGCGTGGTCGACCGGCTGAAGTCGCGCGGGCTGCTGGAGGTCACGCACGACCCGGACGACAAGCGCAAGGTGCTGATCCGCGCCACCCGTACCGGCGAGGCACTGGTGCGCAAGATGGTGCCGTTCGCCGCCGGCATCACCGAGGCCACCTTCGGCGACATGAACCCGGCCGAGCGGGTGGCGGTGCTGTTCCTGCTGCAGAAGATGAGCGGGCCGGCCGAGCCGGAAGGCTGACGCGGGCGCCGTGGCGCCGCGCGTCCGGCGGTCTGCCTAGGCGGCGACCTTCGGCTCGACCAGCGGCTCGTTGAACACGTCGTAGCCGAAGCACCAGTCGGGGTTCTCGTTGGTGCGCAGCCAGGTGTTGTTGTGCGACACCAGCTGCACCCGGCCGGCGCGCTCGCTGCGGTTGGCTTCGTAGAGGGCGAAGGCGGTGGAATACTGGTCGAGGCCGGTCAGCTCCAGGCAGCGGGTGAGCATGGCGGCGTCCTCGATGGCCATCGCCGCGCCCTGGGCCATGTGCGGCTTCATCGGGTGGCAGGCGTCGCCCAGCAGCACCAGGCGACCGCGGCTCCACAAAGGCATCGGGTCGCGTTCGAGCAGCGGCCACTTGGTGACGGTGTCGCCCGCCTCGATCAGCGCCTGCACCGCCGGATGCCAGCCGGCGAAGGCCTCGCGCATCTCGTCCTGGCTGCTGGGCACCCAGCTCTTGGTCATGTCCCAGGGCTTGTGCGGCACGCCGGTCACGTAATAGATCTCGTCTTTGCTGCCGGTGACGAAGTACACCATCATGTGGCGGTCGCCCGACCACCACTTGCAGCACATGTCGTGGCTGAAGTTCTTGATGCGCGAGGTGGGGAACACCGCGCGGTGGCCGACATAGCCGGTGTCCTTCGGCAGCTCGGCGCCCATCAGGGTCTCGCGCAGCTTCGAGTTGATGCCGTCGCCGCCGATGACGATGTCGGCTTCTTCCACCGTGCCGTCGGAGAAGGTCAGCACCACCACGTCGCCGCGGTCGTCCACCGTGTCGAGGGACTTGCCGAAGGAGACGATCTCCGGCGGGATGGCGTCCATCATCAGCGCGTGGAAGTCGCCGCGGTGCACGGTGAGGTAGGCCGCGCCGTAGTGCTTGACCGCATAGTCGCCGAGCGGAATCTGCGCCATGATTTCCGCGGTGAGGCCGTCGCGGCTGTACCAGTAGTCGGGGTGGGCCCCCAGCCGGGAGAGCTCCTGCTCGATGCCCATGCGGCGCATCACCTTCATCACGTTCGGCCCGACGTGGATGCCGGCGCCGATGCGCTCGAAGCGGGCGGCGCGCTCGTACAGGCGCACGTCGAATCCGGCCTTGTGCATCAGCGAGGCGGCGGCCGCGCCACCCAGGCCGGCTCCGATGATCGCGATTCGGGGTTTGCTCTGCATGGTGTCTCCTGCCTGCGGGCGCGCGGGGCGATGGGTTGGAAGGGTGAAGAAGGGGATAGGCGGTGCAACCGGCCTTCTCGGATGCCAAAACAAAGTGTACACACTACAAAACCGGCGGTAAAGCGCTATGCGGCCTGCGCTCGTCCATCCATCGAGGATCGCCAGAATGGGGCTGGATTCCCCTTATTGATGCGTGCATCCCTCCGCGTGCACACTTTCGGAGCGCATTCGCGCGCCACTGCCGAATAGAGTGTGTGCGCTAGAGTTGAAAAGCCCGTTCGGGCCTGCCGATTCGCCCGGGCCCGGTACTTGCACCAGTCATGCTGAAATTGCCGCCCCGACTTCAACGTGATGACGACGAGCCCACCATGACCGACAGCACCTTTCTCCACGGCGGCAATGTTTTCGCCAACGGCATCCGCCAGCACTACCTGCGCTACGGCGGCCGTGCCGGTGCCCGCGCCCACCGCGACACGGTGGTGATCGTTCCCGGCATCACCAGCCCGGCCATCACCTGGGGCTTCGTGGGCGAGCGCTTCGGCCGCCACTTCGACACCTATGTGCTGGACGTGCGCGGCCGCGGCCTGTCGTCGGCCTCGCCCGAGCTCGACTACAGCCTGGACGCCCAGGCGGCCGACCTGGTCGCCTTCGCCGACGCGCTGAAGCTGGAGCACTGGGCAGCGGTCGGCCATTCGATGGGCGCGCGCATCGCCATCCGCGCGGCCGCCTCCGCACAGCCCGCCGGCCTGACCCGCCTCGGCCTGATCGACCCGCCGGTGTCCGGCCCCGGCCGCCGGCCGT
>JAKONS010000532.1 GCA_022701845.1 Burkholderiaceae bacterium | reverse complement strand
GCCTCAACGCACCCGGGCGACGCCCGCGTCGATCTCGCCGAACATGGTGACGCTGCCGCGCGAATCGCCGCCTACGCGGGTCGAGGAGCCGGTGGTGGTGCAGCCGGCGGCTGCCGCGAATACCGCTGCCACCGCCAGCCACCGCATCGCTTTCAGAAAAACTGTCTTCACATCGGCCTCCAGGGCGTTGCCTCTACAGCCGGCGAGCCTGACACAGGCCGGATAACCGTGCGGCCACCACCGCCAACGACGACGATGACTGCGAGGCGCCTCAGCCCAGCAGCTTGATCGCCTTGCCCAGCGACTGCCGCTTCTTCCAGAACCCGGCCCACGGGTCCTCCTGCTGGAACGACAGGTAGTCGCGCGCGGTGGCGATGGTCCAGTGGGCGCCGCCCTGGATGTCGGCCAGCTGCTCCCAGTCGATCGGCATCGACACCCCCAGCCCCGGCCGGGAGCGTGCCGAAAACGCGCAGGCAGTGGTCTGGCCATGGCCGTTGCGCAGGTAGTCGATGAAGATCTTGCCGACCCGGTTGCCGCCGCCCATCACCGCCACGAAACGCGACGGGATGACCCGGGCCATGTGCTGCACCACCGCCTGGGTGAAGGCCTTCACCGCGGGGTAGTCCAGCTTCGGCGTGATCGGCACCACCACATGCAGGCCCTTGCCGCCGCTGGTCTTGATCCAGCTCTCCAGGCCCAGCTCGGTGAGCATGGCGCGGGTGAGCACCGCGGCCTCCTGCAGCATCGGCCAGGTCACGCCCTCGCCGGGGTCGAGGTCCAGCACGAAACGGTCCGGCTGGTCGATGCGCCGCACCACCGAATTCCAGGTGTGGAACTCGATCACGTTCATCTGCGCGGCCGCCGGCAGGGCCTCGGCGGTGTCGACCGCGAGCAGGGCGGCATGCTCCGGCCAGAGCGCCGGGTCGAGCTCGGTGATCGCCGGCATCTTCGACTCCGAATGCTTCTGGAAGAACAGCGACCCGGTGATGCCCGCCGGCGCCCGCACCAGCGACACCGGGCGGTGCGCCAGGTGCGGCAGCATCCAGTCGCCGATGCTCTCGTAGTAGCGCACCAGGTCGATCTTGCGCAGGCCGGTGCTGGGGTCGATCACCCGTTCCGGATTCGACACCTTGACGGTGCTGGTGCGCGGCGCCTGCACGGCGGGCGCTGCGGCCGGCGCGGCCTGCGCCGGCGCCAGCGGCTGCTCGCGCACGATCTCGGCGGCCGGCTTGTCGGTGCGCACGCCGCGGAACACCGCATGGCGGATGTGCTTGTCGGGCGTCCATTCGGCGAACGACACCTCGACCACGATCACCGGCGCCACCCAGCGCTCGCTGCCCGCCTTGCGCTTGGACCAGCGGCCCGGCTTGACCTCCTCCGCGTCGAGCGGCGGCCGGTCGACCTGGTGCGCCACCAGCAGGTCGTGCAGTTCGCGGCCGGCCGCGGCGTTCCAGCCGGTGCCGACCGATCCGGCGTGGCGCAGCACGCCGGCCTCGTAGTAGCCCAGCAGCAGCCCGCCCACCTCGCGCCCGCCGCCGGAGCGGTCGGTGAAACCCACCACCACGAACTCCTGCCGCTGCTGGCATTTGAGCTTCATCCAGGTGTCGGTGCGGCCCGAAGCGTAGGGCGCGTCGGCGCGCTTGGCGATCACGCCTTCCAGGCCCAGCCGGCAGGCCGCGCCCAGCATGACGGCCGGCGCCACGTCGAACGCTTCGCTGAAGCGCACCACGTTGCTCTCCTGCCGGTCGAACAGGCCCTGCAGCGCGGCGCGGCGCGCGCGCAGCGGCAGCGGGCGCAGGTCCCGGCCACCGAGGTAGGGCAGGTCGAACAGGAACAGCACGATCTCGCGCGCGTCGGCGCCGTCGATGGCGTTCTGCAAACGGTTGAAATTGGGAATGCCGGCGTCGTCCAGCACCACGATCTCGCCGTCGAGCCAGGCGCTGTCCAGCCCGAGGCCGGCGACCGCGGCGGCCACCGGTGCCAGCCGCTCGGTCCAGTCGTTGCCGGCGCGGGTGAACAGCCGCACCGCCGCGCCCTCGACCCGCGCCAGGATCCGGTAGCCGTCGAACTTGGTCTCGATCACCCAGTCGCCCGCGGGCACGGTGGCCACCAGCGTGGCGAGCTGCGGCTCCAGCTTCGCCGGCAGCGGCGCCTCGAGGGCGTCCTGCAGGGCGGCGGCGGCGTCGACCGGCGCCGGGGCGCGCGCCCGCTCCACCCGCTGCGGCTCGCGCTCCTCGACCGGGCCGAGCGGTTTGGCCACCACGCTGTCGGGCAGGGCGGCAACCACGTCGTATTCGGCGCGCGGCCGGGCCCAGGCATCGCCCTTCTTCTTGAACAGCATCCAGGCGTCCTGCTTCTTCTCGCCGGGCTTGGAGATGCGCACCAGCTCCCACAGCCCGGCCAGCTTCTGGCCGTGCAGCCGGAACAGGATCTTGCCGACCGCCAGTCCCTGTCTGGCATCGCCGACCGGCTCCCAGGTGCCGGCATCCCAGACGATGACGGTGCCGCCGCCGTACTCGCCCTTGGGGATGGCGCCTTCGAAGCGGTGGTAGTCGACCGGGTGGTCCTCCACCTGGATCGCCATCGACTTGGTCGACGGGTCGTACGACGGCCCCTTGGGCACCGCCCAGCTCAGCATCACCCCGTCGAGCTCCAGCCGGAAGTCGTAGTGCAGCCGCGACGCCCAGTGCTTCTGCACCACGAAGCGCAGCGCCGCGCCGGAGACGGCCGGCACCACGCCGGCGGGCTCGGCCGTTCTGGCGAAATTGCGCTTGGCGTTGTAGCGGGCCAGCGGCGCCTCGGCCTGGGCGGCCGGCGCGGCGGTAGCGGTGGCGGTGGCGGCCGCCTTGCGCACGCGCGTCCTCGTCTTGCGCAGCGTCAGTTCGGCCCACACCGGGGCATGGTCGCTGGGGTTGTCCTTGCCGCGTTCCTCCCGGTCGACGCCGGCGGCTTTCACTTCCAGCGCATCGCTGGTCAGGATGTGGTCGATGCGCAGCCCGGCGTCGCGCTCCCAGCGCTGGCGGCGGTAGTCCCAGAAGGTGAAGGGCGCGCCCTGCGGATGGGTGGCGGCCAGCGCGTCGGTCCAGCCGGCGGCCAGGATCTCGGCGAAGGCGGCGCGCGGCTCCGGCTGCAGCAGGGCGTTGTCGCGCCAGCTGTCGGGCTTGTAGATGTCGGCGTCGGTCGGCACCACGTTCCAGTCGCCCAGCAGCACCACCGGGTTGCCCGATGCCCGCAGCGCCTCGGCGCGCTGCTGCAGGCGCGCGAACCAGCGCTGCTTGTAGTCGAACTTCGGCCCGGGCCAGGGGTTGCCGTTGGGCAGGTACAGGCAGGCGAACAGCACGCCGTCGATGGCGGCCTCCAGGTAGCGTGCCTCCTTGTCGGCGGCATCACCCGGCAGGGCCGACAGCACCGGTACCGGCTCCTGCCCCCGCGCCAGCAGGGCGACGCCGTTCCAGGTGCGCTGGCCCACCACCAGCGCCGAATAGCCCGCCGCCGCCAGCGCCTCGCGCGGGAACTGCGCCGCGGTGCACTTGAGCTCCTGCAGCGCGACCACGTCCGGCCGGGTGCGGCCGAGCCAGTCGACCAGCGGATCGATCCGCTTGACGACGTTGTTGAGGTTCCAGGTCGCGACCCGCACGAAGCCGGCGCTGCCCGGTCAGGCCGCCTTTTTCTGCGGCGCCTTGTCGGCGGCCTTCGGCGAGCTCTTCTTGGCAGCGGCCTTCTTCGCGGGCGCCGGTGCCGGCGCGGCCGATTTCGAGCCGCCTTTCAGGCTGCGCTGCAGCAGCGCGGTCAGGTCGATCACCTCGCCGCTCTGCGGCGCTTCCTCCTCCGGCTGGATCACCGTCTTGCCTTCGCCGGCCTTGGCCTTCTTCTCGACCAGCTTCATCACCTGGATCTTGAATTCGTCCTTGAAGTCTTCCGGGTTCCAGCTGCCGGTCATCTCCTCGACCAGCTGCTTGGCCATCTTCATCTCGGCGGCGCTCACGCCCTTGGAGCCGGCGGCGGGCAGCTCCAGCGAATCGAGCGTCTTCACCTCGTCGCCCCAGCGCAGCAGGTTCAGCACCAGCGCCGGGCCGGAGGGCACCAGGGCGGCCAGGTGCTGCTTGGTGGCGATCACCACCTTGGCCAGGCCGATCTTGCCGGTGGCGATCAGGGTTTCGCGCAGCAGGGCGTAGACCTTGTCGCTCTTGTTGATCGGCGCCACGTAGTAGGGCCGCTCCAGAAAGATGAAGGGCATCTCGGTGGCATCGATGAAGCGCTCGATGGTGATGCTCTGGGTGGTCTTGGGGAACACCTCGGCGATCTCCTCCGGGCTCACCACGACGTACTTGCCGTCCTCGTACTCCACGCCCTTGACGATGTTCTCCTTCTCGATTTCCTTGCCGGTCTTCTTGTTGATGCGCTTGTAGCCGACCGGGTCCATGGTGCGTTTGTCGAGCCAGTCGAAATCGATGCCCTGCTCGGACGCGGCGGTGTGGAGCCCCACCGGTATGTGGACCAGCCCGAAGGTGATGGCGCCCTTCCAAAGGGTGCGACTGCCTGTTGCCATAGCGTTTTTCTTCCATGCACGGGAAGCCCGGCTGCGGGCAGGAGTGTGGGCGCGGCGGGCGGTGGCGTCTGTAGGTTGTCATCCAGCCACATCCGGCGGCCGGGCCAGGCCGAAACGCTTTTTAGCGCGCCGGGCCGCTCGCCGGCTTACCCTGCGGCGATGCCCGGCAAAAAAACCTCCGCTCCCGCCTCCGTCCTGCGCCCGCTGTCCCTGCAGGTGGAAGAGCCGCAGGCGCACCATTT
>JAKONS010000507.1 GCA_022701845.1 Burkholderiaceae bacterium | reverse complement strand
GGCGAACGGCCTGGAAAATTCCACGCTTCTTTTGCTTGTCACGCTTGTAACGCTTGTCACGCTTGTCACGGTTGGTCTCCTGGTGGGTCGGGTGGAATGCTCGGTGGCTGGGAAGGCGGGTGTCGGTCGCGTGTTCAGGTGCCTGCGCGGACCATCGCCGCGCCCTTCTCGCCGATCAGGATGGCGGCGGCGTTGGTGTTGGTGGACACCATGCGTGGCATCACCGAGGCGTCGATCACCCGCAGCCGGTCGATACCGCGCACACGCAGCGCCGGGTCCACCACCGACCGGTCGTCGGAGCCCATGCGGCAGGTGCCGCTGGCGTGGAACACAGTGCCGCCCTTGTGCCGCGCGTAGTGCTCCAGTTCGGCCCGGGAGCGCACCGCATGGCCCGGCGCATGCTCGTCGTCGGCGAGCAGCCCGCGGAAGGCGGGGCGCTGGTAGATGTCGCGCAGGATCTCCAGCCCGGACACCAGCACCTTGGCATCGTGCGGATCGGTCAGGTAGTTGGTGACGATGCGCGGCGGCACCGCCGGATCGGACGAAGCGATCTCGACCTGGCCCCGCGAGCGCGGCCGGCACTGGGTGGCCGAGGCCGAGAAGCCGGAAAACGCATGCAGCGGATCGCCGGGTTTGTCGACCGACAGCGGCATCACGTTGAACAGCAGGTCGGCACGGCCGCCCTCGGCATGCTCGCTGCACACCAGGCCGCCGACCTGGCCGGCGCCTACCGTCAGCGGGCCACGCTGGCCGAAAGCCCACTGCGCGCCCATGCGCATCAGTTTGAACGGGTTGCGCACCTCGTCGTTGAGCGACATGCGCGCCTTGAGCTTCACGATCACACGTGCCTGGTAGTGGTCTTGCAGGTTGCGGCCGCACTCGGGCGCATCCACCTGCACCGGCACACCGTGGCGAGCCAGCAGCTCGGCCGGGCCGACGCCCGAGAGCTGCAGCAGCTGCGGCGACTGCAGCGCGCCGGCTGCCAGCAGCACCTCCCGGTCTGCACGCAGCAGCACCCGCTGCCCGCCCTGCCGGCACTCCACACCGACGGCCTTGCCGTGCTCGATCGCGACACGGTCGACGAACATGCCGGTGGCGATGCTCAGGTTCGGCCGGCCGGCGACCGGATTCAGGAACGCGTCGGCAGCGCTGCAGCGCCAGTGGCCACGCAGCGTGAGTTGGTAGGTGCCCAGACCGGAATCCTGCGCGCCGTTGAAATCATCGGTGGCTGGAAACCCGGCCTGCTGGCCGGCCTGCAGCCAGGCGCGGCAATAGGGATGGTCGTTGCGCAGCTGGCTCACGCCGAGCTCGCCCTCGGCGCCGTGGAAGGCCGAGGCCCCGCCCGAAAAGTGCTCCGAGCGCTTGAAGAACGGCAGCACGTCGCGATAGCCCCACCCGGTGGCGCCGTCGCGTGCCCAGTCGTCGTAGTCGGCATGCTGGCCGCGGATGTAGAGCAGGCCGTTGATGGCGCTCGAGCCGCCCAGCACCTTGCCGCGTGGCCAGACGATGGCGCGGTGGCCGGTTTCGGCCTGCGGCTCGGTGGCGAACTGCCAGGAAAAGCGGGTGTCGTAGATGGTGCGGAAATAACCCACCGGCAGCCGCAACCAGAAGTTGCGCGAACGACCGCCCGCCTCCAGCAGCAGTACCCGGCATGCCGGATCGGCACTCAACCGGTTGGCCAGCACGCAGCCGGCCGAGCCGGCGCCGACGATGATGTAGTCCCACGCTAGGCGAGCGTCGAGCGGTGTGGAGGGCATTAGGAAAACGGTGGCTGTGGAAGTCCATATAGTTCTATAGACCATACGTTAGGTCCATAGGTGATTCCCTAGCCGGGCATGGAGGCTTCGTTGCGGTGCGCACCTATGATCGGGCCCCCATGTCCTTCTCCGGCAACGCCCTCCCCCGCTACCTGCAGATCGCCGACCTGCTGCGCCGACGCATCGCACGGGGCGTGTGGAAGACCGGCGAGAAAGTGCCGTCGCTGGAGGCCCTGATGGCCGAGTTCGGCGTGGCCCGGGTCACCGTGCGGCAGGCGGTCGATCTGCTGGTGCGGGAAGCCCTGCTGTCGCCCCAGCGCGGCAAGGGCACCTTCGTGACCGGCACGCCGCCGCAGCGCCAGTGGCAGCGGGAGTGGCAGACGGTGCACGCCTCGGTCGACGCGCTGGCGCAGGCCTTCCAGGACACCCGGCCACGTATCGTCACCATCGACGAGGCGATCTCCGAGGCTCCGCTGCGACCGGACGACGGTGTGCCGGCCGAACGCTATGTGCACATGCGCCGGGTGCACTCCGAGCAGGACGAGCCCTACTGCGTCATCGAGATCTACATCGACGAAGCGATCTTTCGCGCCGACCCTAAACGCTACCGCAGCGAAGCCGTGGTGCCGCTGCTGGCCGCGCTGGCGCAGGGAGGCATCGCCCGGGCGCGTCAGGTGCTCACTATCGGCAATGCCGACATGGACGTGGCGCGCCTGCTGGACATGTCCACGGGCGATCCGGTGGTGGAGGTGCGGCGGGTGTTCAGCGACGACCGGGGCCGCGCCATTTATCTCGGCGAGGTCACCTACCGCGGGGACTCCTTCCGGCTGGAGATGGATCTGGAGCCGCCGCGCCCGCGCTGACGGCCACGCACGACCCGGGGCAACACCGCCAGTCCAGGGAATAAAGGTATGGGTCTATAGACCTTTATTTGCTAGTCTCCGAACCACCCCCGCTTCCGGGGAGGAGACGACCACCATGCGCATCCGACTCGCAGCCCTGATCCTGGCGGCCACGCCTTTGTT
>JAKONS010000502.1 GCA_022701845.1 Burkholderiaceae bacterium | reverse complement strand
TCGGCGACATCTTCGAGCGCGACAACCTCGACTGGCAAAGCCGCGAACTGGCCACGGTTGGCGCACTGGCCGCCACGCCGGGTGTCGAAGCCCAGTTGCGCTCGCACATGCGGGCCAGCATGCGGGTGGGCTTGAGTGCCGGGCAGTTGCGGCAGCTGACGCAGGTGCTGGCCGAGCATGGCGATGCGCAGGCGGGCAAACGCGCCAGCGAGGCACTTACCCAGGCCCTGGCGGCCGCGGCCGCAGGAGGCTGAACTTGAAAGCCATCCGACGCCTGTGGCCCATGGCACTGGTCATGCTTCTTGCCAGTTGCGCCCTGCCACCCCATGGTCCTGGCAATGTCCAGGGCCCGCTGCTGATCCAGTCCCAGGGCAGCTTCGCCGTTGGTGGAACGGTGAAGAAAACCGACGGAAACTACAGCAACAACCAGCCAACCGCCGCGGGCCAGAGCTTTCACGGCGATCACCTCTATGCCTTCTATCAGGTGCCGCAGAACCCCAAGGCATTGCCCATCGTCATGCTGCATGGCGCTTTCCAATCGGCGCGCAGTTGGGAGACCACGTCGGATGGTCGCGACGGGTTCCAGAACCTGTTCCTGCGGCGCGGCTTTCCGGTCTATCTGGTCGATCAGCCACGCCGGGGACGGGCCGGCAACAGCACCGTTGCAGCGTCCGTGGAGCCGACCGCCAACGATCAATTGTTTTTCGACCAGTTCCGGCTCGGCAAGTGGCCACAGTACTTCGACAATGTGCAGTTCGACCGCAGGCCGGAAACGCTGAACCAGTTCCTGCGCTCGGTCACGCCCAACACCGGCCCCTACGACGCAGGCGTTGTCTCGAACGCCATGGCGGCGCTGTTCGCCAAGATCGGCCCGGCCGTCCTGTTCACCCACTCCCAGGGCGGCGGTCCGGGTTGGCTGACCGCGATCAAAAATTCCAATGTCAAGGCGATCGTCGCTTTCGAACCAGGCAGCGGATTCATCTTCCCGCCGGGTGAACTGCCGCCCGCGATGCCGAGTGCTGCGGGCACCCTATCGCCGGAAACCGTGCCACTGGCTGATTTTCAGAGGCTCACCCGGATCCCCATCGTCGTCTACTACGGCGACAACTTCCCGATTGAGCCCACCACGGAGCGGGGTCAGGACAACTGGCGCGTGCGACTCGCCATGGCCCGTCTCTGGGTGGCCGCCGTCAACCGGCATGGTGGCGACGCGCGCCTGGTTCATCTGCCCGACATCGGCATTCGAGGAAACACCCACTTCCTGATGTCCGACCTGAACAACGTGCAGATCGCCGACCTCGTGTCGAAGTTTCTGAACCAGCAGAGACTGGACTGACAGCCAAGCCATGAAAGGACGCGCCCCGACCTTCCGTCCTGCCGCTCGGCATCGCCGGGGCCTGCCAGCCGCCGTCACGGTGTGGCAGCACACGGCGACGCAGCAGCGCTGCGGATCGATCGCTATCGCTTCTTCAGAGGCAACGCTGCCATAGGCACCCTCGCCTCACCGACGGCAGCCTCTGCGCGGTTGAAGCCACGAAACACAATCACCGGCCAGGGCGGAGTTGCTTGGCCACGTCGTCCCATCCGCTGAGCGCATCCGCACTGCTGCAATCCAGCCGCAGGTGCCGGATCGACTCTGGTGCAGGGTCTACCAGCTCAATGAACGAATCGTCTCTCATCGCATCCGGAAAAATCGCCAGGCACAGACCTGGGCCCTTCGTGCTCTCGTAGAGGATGCCCTCGAAACCAGCCGCCCGGACGAGCTCCGCAAAGATCTGGCTCGGAGCAGGCATGCCGAACTGTGTGGGCTGCATCCGCCAGTTGTGAGCCAGGAGAGCACGCTTCAGCTGGGGCGTTGAGCGGATCATGCCGCTGTCCCGGTTCGGAATCTGCAGCTTCTTCTGCAGCCGTTTGGCCGCCGCAGGCATGCCGACGCGCCGCAAGACGGCGCAAAAAATCGCAAGCGCGCCATCGTCGTTCACAACGAAGACATTCGACAACCTGCCACGCAGCATCACCGTGGCATGGCTGGCGCCAGGCGTGAGCCCCAGATCCTGGGGCGTCAGTCCGCCTCGCGTCTCGTCGGATGCAATCTGGAATTTCTCCCGGAATGCCGTCTCGTAGTCCTGTGCCATGTAGAGCGCTGGCCATGCAGCGAGCGTCCCGTCGTCCAGATCCGTCCCGGCATTGAAGCGTCCGCCGATTCCATGCAGGCTGCCGGCACTGGACAGCGGTGCGAGGCTGTAGCGGTAGGTGACGATCCTGACCCAGTTCGTCAACTCGAGTGGGGTTGCCGAGCCACGGCGCAATGCGTCGAGCAAGTCCTCGCGATGGCGCCTGCGCTCCGGCTCGGTCTCGAAGAACAGCGACGCGCTGAGCTGGTCGAGGTCGCGCGATGCTTCCGTCCATCGCTGCAGCGTTGCGGCGCTGAACCGATCGAGTTCCAGAAGTCCCGGAGGTCCGGGAGGCGAAGCCGGTGCAACGGCCGGTATCCTTTTTTTCGGCACGTCCCGCTTTGCAGGGACGTCAGGCGGTCGCCGGCGACGTATAGCGTTGCGTCTCCCGGGCGCGCATCGCATTGATGATGAAACGTCGCAGCCGTTCGTAGCGACCCAGGCGGATCATGTCGCGCGGCGACACGTCACCCAGCAGGGGGTTGCGGGTCAAGAACCAGGTGGCGGCCTTGTGCACGTCGCCATCGAACGTCGATGCCACCAGATTCATGGTGCTGGCGATCTCTTCCAGGCGTTCGCGCACCTGCTCGGGAATGGCATCGTCGTACCGCACGGATTTGACGGACACCGAAGCCAGGTGCGACACATCCTCCTTCTTCAGGCGCAGGACCTCGGACACCTTGCGGGCGTCGAAGTGGGGTCCATAGCCGAACTGGAATGCGTCCTGCGGTACGGAGTCGAACAGGCCGGTGGGGGTCGTCATGAATCGCTCGAGGCAAAGGGGCGTTCATTCTACGTTTCGACCCAAGATTCTTCAACAATGAACCATGTTTCGACCACATCTTGACCGTCTTCTCAAACGAGAACTCGGCGATCCATGCCCTTCTGTGCAGTTCTCCAGGATCTGCAAGACAGAAACGACAAGTCGCCGACGTCGACGTTCGACAGGCGATGGGGACAGCTTTTTTCCGAGCCGCCAATCGAGCTTCCGATCACGGTGATGGGTCCTCCCTGATGCCCCGAGTGACAACCTTTCCGGGCCTGACAATTTGCAGGACCAGGGTTCCGGCGGCGAAGCGCTCGTGCTTCCGGCCCAAGGCCTGGATCCTTTCAGCGCGGTGAGGACAGTCCGATCTGTGCAGTGACCAGATCGTCAACCATCCGCCTCGTCCTGCGCAGGTACAGGGCACCGATGGCCGCGACGACCAGACCGGCCAAGGCGCCGACTCCCAGGGCCCAGCGCGCGCCGAAGCTGTCCGCGACATGGCCGATGAGCGGTGCCCCCAGCGGCGTTCCGCCCAGCAGCAGGGCCAGCAGGATGGCCATGACCCGGCCTCGCATGGCCGGCTCGGTGCCCAGTTGCACCAGCGTGTTGGAGGTGGTGTTGAAGGTCTGCGCGGCCACGCCCAGCACCATCAGCACGCCCGCGAAGAGCCACTGGTTGGGCATCAGTGCCGCCACGACGCAGCCGGTGCCGAACACCGCGGCGGCCGTTACCAGCAGTGCGAAGCGCGGCCCCTCACGGCCCGCCGACAGCAGCGCGCCGCTGACCGAGCCCACCGCCATGGCCGAGCTCAGCAGCCCGTAGGCGCCGGCGTCGGCATGGAACACGCCCACCGCCATGGTCGAGATGAAGATCGGGAAGTTGAGCCCGAAGGTCGCGAAGATGAACAGCATCAGCAGCGTGGCCTTGAGATCGGGCCGGGCCCACACGTAGCGCGCGCCGTCGGCCAGTCCGCCGATGCCGCGGGGCGAGGCCGCGTGCCGATGGAGATCGGCGACGCGCAGGCGCTGCAGCGACACGATCACGGCCACGAAGGACGCCGCGTTGAGCAGGAACACCCAGCCCGCGCCGATGCCCGCGATGAGCAGGCCGGCGGCGGCCGGCCCGATCATCCGCGCGGCATTGAAGGACGCGGAGTTCAGCCCGACGGCGTTGGGCAGGTCGTCCTCGCCGACCAGCTCGGAGACGAAGGTCTGGCGTGCCGGCGCGTCGAAGGCGCTGGTGCAGCCCAGCAGAAACGCGAACACGTCGACGTGCCAGAGCCGGGCCGTGCCGCTGAGCATCAGCAGCCCCAGGCCGAGCGCCAGCAGGCCCATGATGGCCTGCGTGCAACACAGCAGCTTGCGCCGGTCCAAACGATCGGCGGCCAGACCGGTGATCGGCAGCAGCAGCATCTGCGGGCCGAACTGCAGCGCCATGACGACGCCGACCGCCGTGGCGCTGTGGGGGCTCAGCACGGTCAGGACCACCCAGTCCTGGGCGGTGCGCTGCATCCACGTGCCGATGTTGGAGACCAGGGCGCCACCGGCCCACAACCGGTAGTTGCGCCCGCGCAGGGAACGGAAGGTGCCGGCCATGCTCAAGGCGCCAGCAGACGTTGCAGCAGGGCGCACGCGGCGATCAGCTGGGCCTGCTCGGCGGCGTCGAGCTTCTCGCGGATGGCGCCGAAGAGCCAGTCCTCGCGCGCACTCCGGTTCGCGCGCAGGGACTGCTCGCAGGCCGGTGTCAGGGAAATCAGGGTCTGGCGGCCGTCGGCGGGGTCCGGCAGTCCCGCCAGCAGCCCGCCGGCCTTCAGCACCGCAACCATCTCGCTCATCGACTGGGGCCGCATGCCCTCGGCCTTGGCGAGGGCACTGACGGTGGCCGGGCCGTCGCGCTCCAGGCGCAGTACCACCTGCAACTGGTTGAAGCTGAAGTCACCCAGATTGGCTTCCTGGCGCAGTCGCTTGCGCAGCCCGCCCAGCACGACACGCAGATCGGCGGCCAAGGCATGCAGGTTGGCGTCGGCAATCACATCGGCGGAAAAGGTCATGGCAGGCACTTCGCTGATTAATACAGGTAACCTTCTCAGTTTACCTGTATATATTTTAGCCTGCTGGTCACTGATGGCGGCTTTTCGCCCTCACCCCATCGATCGAATCCCCACCGTGGAGCCGAGACGGCTGGAAATGTCCTGTGCCGCCCCACGCACTGCTGTCGCCATGTCGGAATCCCATTCAGCCGAAAAGCCGTCTTGATGACCCAGGGCGGTGACGACGAGCACCGGCTCGCCCTCGTGATCGAGCACCGGCGCACTGAAGGCGTTCACGCCGGGAATGGGTCTTCCTGCGGCCCGTGGCCGAACAGGGCTTGGCGGATTTCGAGGCCTATGCGTGGCAGGGCTTGTCGGTTCCCGGCGGGACGCCGCCCGCGACCGTGACCAAGCTCAACCAAGCGCTTGTCGAGGCGTTGAACTCGACGGCCGTCAAGGCACGGTTTCTTGCGCTGGGTGTCGAGGGTCTGCCGGGCAGCGCCGCCGACATGGACCGGTATGTCAAAGGAGAGCGCGAGCGCTGGGGCCGCCTGATCAGGGCCAACAACATCCGCGTCGATTGAGATCAAGCTTCAACTGCACCAACCGTCGAATGCATGTGCTTGCGTCACCGCCTTGTGTCCGCCCCGTTCAACGCAGCGGCGGGTCAAGATTCGCCAACCCGGTCAGCACCTTGTCGACCCCGACGGGATAGTCACGGACCCTGATTCCCGTCGCGTTGTGGACCGCATTCGCCACGGCGGCCGCCACGCCCGAAAGGCCGAGCTCACCCACCCCCTTGGCCTTCATCGGCGAGACCGTGGGATCGACCTCGTCGAGGAACACGACATCCATGTGCGGGATGTCGGCATGGACGGGCACCTCGTAGGCGGCGAGGTCGTGGTTGACGAAGAAGCCCAGCCGCTGGTCGACGCCCAGGTCCTCCATCAAGGCCGCGCCGACGCCCATCGTCATCGCGCCGATCACCTGGCTGCGGGCGGTCTTCGGGTTCAGGATGCGGCCAGCCGCG
>JAKONS010000468.1 GCA_022701845.1 Burkholderiaceae bacterium | reverse complement strand
ATGGTGGTGATCGACAGCCTCAACGCCTACCTGCAGGCGATGACCGGCGGCAAGTTCCTGCTGCTGCAGATGCACGAACTGCTGGCCTACCTGAACCTGCGCGGCATCATCACCATGATGATTCTTTCGCAGCACGGCGTGGTGGGCGAGATCCGTTCCGACATCGACCTCAGCTACCTCAGCGACGCGCTGCTGCAGTTCCGTTATTTCGAGGCGCGCGGCAGCCTGCTCAAGGCCATCTCGGCCATCAAGACCCGCACCCATGCGCACGAATCCACCATCCGCGAATTCCGCCTCGGCGCGGGCGGTGTGCAGATCGGCGATGCGCTGACCGACTTCGAGGGCGTGCTGCCCGGCATGCCGCGCTACACCGGCAAGCTGCCCCTGCTGTCCGACACCCACTGAATTCCATGGAAAACCGCGTTCTCATCCACGCTCCCCGGGGGCGCGATGCCCAGGTGATCGAGGGTGTGCTGCGCGCACAGAACATGACGTGCGTGGTCTGCCCCGACGTGGCTTTCCTGCTGGCCGAAATGGCGAAGGACGCCGCAGCCGCCATCGTCACCGAGGAAGCGCTGCGCGACGGTTTCGACGCCGCGGTGGGCGGCTACCTGGCGGCGCAGCCGGCCTGGTCGGATTTCCCGTTCGTGGTGCTGGCCACCCGCCAGAGCGGCCGGCGCTCGGCCCAGGCGGTGGCCTCGCTGCAGGAGCTCGGCAACGTGGTGCTGCTGGAGCGGCCGGTGAACCCCGAGACCCTCGCCAGCGCGGCCCGTTCGGCGGTGCGCGCACGCTCGCGCCAGTACGCCACCCGGCGCCACCTGGCCGCCATCGAGGCGTCGAAGCAGACGGTGCATGTGCTCAACGGCGAACTCGAGAATCGGATCGCCACCCGCACCGCCGACCTGGCCAGCGCCAACGACCGCCTGATGCGCGAGATCGCCGAGCGCGAGCGGGTGCAGGCCACCGTGGTGCAGGGCCAGAAGCTCGAGGCCATCGGCCGCCTCACCGGCGGCATGGCGCACGACTTCAACAACCTGCTGCATGTGGTCAACATGAACCTGCAGTTCATCGCCCGCACCGCCGACGACGACCGCCTGGCCACCTATGCACGCCGCGCGAAGGAAGCGGTGGCGCGCGGCTCGCGCCTCACCGCGCAACTGCTGTCGTTCGCCCGTGCACAGAGCCTGGTGCCCAAGCTGGTCGACATCAACGCCCTGATCGCCAACATGAGCGAGCTGATCGAGGTCTCGGCCGGCTCGCGGGTGAAGGTGTCGCTGGCCCTGACCGCGGCCGGCACGCCGGCGGTGCTCGACAGCGGCCAGCTCGAGATGGCGGTGCTCAACATGGCGGTCAATTCGCGCGACGCCATGCCCGACGGCGGCGAACTGACGATCCGCACCGAGACCATCGACACCCCCGACGGCCCCAACGTGCAGGTGAGCGTGAGCGACAACGGCGCCGGCATCCCGCCGAGCCTGCTGGCCAAGGTGTTCGACCCGTTCTTCACCACCAAGCCGATCGGCCAGGGCACCGGCCTGGGCCTGAGCCAGGTCTACGGCTTCGCGCAGCAGTCCGGCGGCAGCGCCGAGGTGCAGAGCACCGTCGGCCAGGGCACCACCGTGCTGCTGCGCTTCCCGCTGGCCGCCACCGAAGCCGCGGAAGCCGCCGACGCCGCCGCCGCCGCGCCCCCCCCCAGCAGCCGCCCGGACGGCGCCGAAATCCAGGTGCTGGTGGTCGAGGACGACGCTCAGGTGCGCCAGGGCATCGTCGAATGCCTGCGCATGCTGCGCTACACCGTGCGCGAGGCGGTCGACGGCACCAGCGGCCTGCAGGCGCTGCAGCAGCACCGCCCCGACCTGCTGCTGGTCGACTACCTGATGCCCGGCATGAACGGCGCCGAACTCATCACCGCCGCCCGCCAGCTCTACCCCGGCATGCCGATCCTGCTGGCCACCGGCTATGCCGACATGGCCCAGGTGGAAAAAGTCATCGGCCGCCAGGCGGTGCTGGCCAAGCCTTTCGACCTGGAAACCCTGGGCGCCGCGGTAGCCACCGAACTGCGCAGCACCGGCCCCCTGCGCACCGCCGCCGCCTGATCGCCCCGGCTGTATCCGGCCGTACCCGGTGCGCGCGGCATCATCGCCGCATGACGCCCCTGCACTACCTCGATTTCGACACCAGCGACGGCAGCGACGACACCGTCGTCTTCGACGCCCTGGCCACCGTCCCCGAAGCCCGCCGCCCCGCCCTCTGGGCCGAAGTGCAGACCGTGCTCGCCTGGGCCCACGCCACCTTCCCCGACCAGCGCGCCCCGATCGAGGACGGCGGCGAATGGGACTACGCCCTGCAAGCCACGCAGGAGCACAGCACCCCCATCGCCCTGACCTACGACGAAGCCACCACCCAATTCACCGCCACCCCCGGCACCCCCAGTCCCCCAAAGCACACGATCGCCCTATCGATCACCGCCACCCCCACCTTCGCAGCAGCCTTCCAAGAATCCTTCAATTTCGGTTGACCCATCCACCCCAGCACGATGGCGAGCAACGCGAAGCCAAGACCGCGTCGTCAGCAGCGCCAAAAAGGTGGGGAGCAACCGTTGTCGAGCAGCCCCGAGCCCGTGTCGAGGACCGGAGACGTACTCCAGTACGTCGAGGACCGCAGGCGCGGGATCGGGGCGCGCAGAAGGTTGATCCCCACCTTTTTCAGCGTTCTACGATGCGGCGGGTGATTTGGGGGGGACTGTCGCCCACATGAAAAGCCAGCTTCCGGTCCCGCAGCGCCACATCCGACGCGGTGACCCGATCGAACCGCCGCAGATGCTCGGTCCACGATTCGTCGGTCACCTGCTCGTAGAACAGCCGCGGATCCACCACGTCGCGCTGCAGATGCCACTCCAGCGCCCCCTGGCGCAGCCGGCTGCGGCGGCTCTCCTGCATCACCAGCCGGAATTCCTCGGCCCGCTCCGGCTCGACGCAGTATTCGATCGTCACCTGGATGCGGCCGGCCTCGGGCGTGATCTCCACCACCGGCATCTTGAAGGCGCGCGACGGCGTCAAATCCTCGATCAGGCTGCGGTCGGGCAGGAAACGCTGCACGCCGGCCATCGCCAGCACGCCGCTGACCGCCGCGATGCTCAGCCCGATGTGCAGGCTGGCGCTGTCGGCCACCTGGCCCCAGAGCGCCGCGCCGACCGCGGTCGACCCCATGATCGCCATCTGGCAGATCGCCATGCCGCGCGCCCGCACCCAGTCGGGCAGCGCGAACTGCGCCGAGGTGGTCAGCGAATTGGCCGCGCACAGCCAGGCCGCGCCGCCGACCAGCATCGCCGGCACCGCCAGGTAGATGTTGGGCGCGAAGGCCACCGAGATGGTGGCCAGCGAGGTGAGCGCGGTGCCGCCCAGCACGATCTCCTCGCGGCCGTACTTGCGCCGCAGCGTGGGCTGCACCAGCAGCGCGCCGCAGATGGCGCCGGCGCCCATTGAGGCCAGCAGCACGGTGAAGGTGCCGGCGTCGCCGCCGGGCAGTGCGCGGGCGATCAGCGGCAGCATCGCCAGCAGGGCGGTCGAATGCAGGAAGAACGAGGCCACCCGGATCAGCACCGCCCGCATGCGCGGCGACTGTCGGACGAACTGCAGCCCCACCCGGATCGCGCTGCCGAGCCGCTCGCGGCCCAGCGGGCTCACCACATGCTCGCGTTTCCAGCGGGTGATGACCACCGCCAGCGTGGCCGACAGCACCGCGTTCAGCACGAACACCCAGGCGGTGCCGGCGCCGGCGATCAGCATGCCGGCCACCAGCGGGCCGATGATGCGCGAGGCGTTCATCGCCACCCCGTTGAGCCCCATCGCCGCCGGCAGCTGGCTGCGCGGCACCAGCTCGGGCACGATCGCCGA
>JAKONS010000467.1 GCA_022701845.1 Burkholderiaceae bacterium | reverse complement strand
GGTTGAAGGCTCCGGCTTTTGCACGTTCGCGAATGGTCTGAGGGCGAGCGCATCGTAACAGTAAGCAGTCCCCTCAATTGCGAGACGCACTGCAGCTTCGTCGCGAAGATGAAACATTTGCGCGTCTCCGCAAAACGCTTGTGCCCATGCAATGAAAGCTAGAGCAATGAAAGCATTGACAATAGTTGTCACAGCAAATACTATTGCGGCATGAATGAAACAACTGCGCGCTCCCCTGCAGCCGACAGCCGGTCGTCGCCGGACGCATCGACTCCGCCGGTCTTCTGCCGCGTCGGATCGCCGGAAGAAAGCGTGGGCTATCTGATGCGCCGCATCGTCGGTCTGGTCGGCGGCGAGATCGAGCGGCGGATGGAGCCGCTGGGCCTGACCGATGCGCAGTGGAAGCCGTTGCTGCGACTGTTCTCCTCGACCGATTCCACGGTCGCCGCACTGGCCCGCGGCTGCCACCTCGACGCCGGCTCGATGACCCGCCTGCTCGACCGGCTCGAGACGAAGAACCTGTGCCGCCGAACTCGTTCGCTGGAGGACCGTCGGGTCGTCAATCTGGAACTGACCGAAGAAGGCCGCGCGGCGGCCCGGCTGATCCCCGACCTGGTGGGCGAGGTGCAGGGTGTCGCCGCGGCGGGCTTCAGCCAGGCCGAGTTCGACCAACTGAAGTCCTATCTGCACCGCGTGCTGAACAACCTGCAGCCGTTCTCCGGCGATGCCGATGCCGCCACGCAGCGGCCAGCGCCGACTGCGCCGACATCCGCAAGCCAGCCCGATTGAGTTTTCGTATCCGTATCCGAGAGTCGCAAAAATGAAGAACCAACAAGACCGCGCTCCTGCCGACAACCGTTCCGGCGGCGCTTTCATCTACCTCGGCACGCTGGTGCTGGCCCTCGGCCTGACCGCCTGCGCCAACATGTCGGGCATCGCGCCGCAGGCGCAGCTGCGCGACGGCGTGTCGCTCGGGCTGCCGTCGGCCGCCACCGGCACGCCCGATCTGTTCGCCGACGGTGCCATGGCGTCCGACTGGTGGCGGGGCTTCGGTGACGAGCGTCTCGACGACCTGGTCAACCAGGCCATCGCCGACAGCCCCAGCCTGAAGTCCGCCGAAGCGCGTCTGCAGCGCGCGCAGGCCGCGGTCGACACCACCCGCGGCAACGCCGGCGCGCAGGTCAACGGCAGCCTCGACACCACGCGCCAGCGTTTCAGCGCCAACGGCATCTATCCGGCACCGCTGGGCGGAAACACCTTCAACCTTGGCACCGCGCGCCTCTCGGGCAGCTACGAGCTCGATTTCTTCGGCCGCAACCGGGCCGCGCTCGATTCGGCTTTGGGCTCGGAAAACGCCGCCAAGGCCGATGCCCAGGCCGCGCGTCTGCTGCTGGCCAGCAACGTCGCCCGCAACTATTTCCAGCTGGCACGCCTGCAGGCGCAGCTCGAGGTGGCGCAGCGCACCTTGGCGCAGCGCCAGGAAACCCTGGGCCTGGTGCGCGACCGGGTGACCGCCGGCCTCGACACCCGGCTGGAAGAACGACAGAGCCAGGCCGGCATTCCCGAGGCGCGCCAGCAGATCGAGGCGCTCAACGAACAGGTCGCCATTACCCGCAACGCCATCGGTGCCCTGGTGGGCCAGCCGCGCGGTGTGCAGGACCTCGAGGCGCAGCCGCTGTCGAGCTACGGCAGCCTGCGCCTGCCGGCCAACCTGCCGGCCGACCTGCTGGGCCGCCGTGCCGACGTGGCGGCTGCCCGCTGGCGCGTCGAGGCGGCGGCCAAGAACATCGACGTCGCCAAGACCGAGTTCTATCCCAACATCAACTTGACCGCCTTCGTCGGCCTCAACAGCCTGGGGCTCGACAACTTCCTGCAGGGCTCCAGCCGCGAATACGGCGTGGGCCCGGCGATCCGCCTGCCGATCTTCGACTCGGGCCGGCTGCGCGCCAACCTGCGCGGCCGCACCGCCGACTACGACGCTGCGGTGGAGAGCTACAACAGCGCGGTCATCGACGCGGTGCACGACGCCGCCGACCAGGCCGCCTCGGCCCGGTCGATCGATCTGCAGCAGGCCCAGCAGCGCGATGCCCAGTCGGCGGCCGAAGCCGCCTACGACATCGCGCGGCAGCGCTACCAGGCGGGTCTCGGCACGTACCTGAACGTACTGACCTCGGAGTCCGCGGTGCTGGTGCAGCGCCGGCTCGGCGTCGACCTGGCCGCGCGCCGGCTCGACACGCAGGTCAACCTGATCCGCGCACTGGGTGGCGGCTACGGCGCCGACGCGGCGCTCGCGTCCACGCTGCCGGCCTCAGCGCCGGCGACGGCCCAGGTATCGGCTCTCGCCCAGCCCTGATCCGCTTCCTCATCTTGTCATCCCACGCATCCGTCCGCTGGAGCCCTCCATGAACGCACCGCAAACCTCCCCGGCCGCCGCCACACCTGAAGCAGCCGCACCTGTTCCGGAAGCCGCCAATCCGAAGCGCCGCAAGGCGCTGACCGCGCTGGCCGCGGTCGTCGTCATCGCCGGCCTCGGCTGGGGCGCCTACGAGTGGCTGGTCGCCAGCCACTACGAATCCACCGACAACGCCTATGTGCAGGGCAACGTGATCCAGATCACGCCGCAGATCGGCGGCACGGTGATGGCCATCATGGCCGACGACACCGATTTCGTGAAAGCCGGCCAGCCGCTGGTCAAGCTCGATCCGGCCGATGTGCGCGTGGCGCTGGAACAGGCCGAAGCCAACCTCGGCCAGGCGGTGCGCCAAGTGCGCACGCTCTACGCCAACAACGGCCAGTTCACCGCCCAGATCGCGCTGCGCCAGGCCGACGTGTCGAAGGCGCAGAACGACATCGCCCG
>JAKONS010000450.1 GCA_022701845.1 Burkholderiaceae bacterium | reverse complement strand
TGTTCGGCGACACGCATGCCTACGGCGAGGAAGGCGTGCGTTTCTATACCAAGCAGAAAAGCGTGATGCAGCGCTGGCCGGAAAGCACGGCCAAGGGCGCCGAGTTCGTGATGCCGACCGCGAAATAGGGGCGGCCGGCAGACGTCGGCGGGATCAGCTTTCGGCGGTGGGCGTGGCCGTGGACGCCACTGCGGCGGTTTTGCGGAAACGCCGTGGCGGCTCTGCGCGGGTGGCGCCCGGGTTCTTTTCATGCCACAGACGATCGACATGCGGCGCAGCCAGCGCCTGCGCCTGCTCCGACAGCTGCATCTGGCCGGTGCTGTCGGCCAGGAGGTGCATGTTGTCGCGCAGATGTTCGGCGAACTGCGGGCCGATCGCCTCACGAACCTGGGAAGAGATCGTCGGGTCTTCGTCGTCCCACTCGAAGGCGTTGACGATGCCGTATTGAACGAGGCGGTCGATCGTGCGCTGGAAGTGGCTCGGCGCGTTGGACGCCAGCGCCGCGTGGATCGCGTCGCGGCGCTTCAGCAAGGTGTCGAACAGGCTGTCGGCGGTGGCGGCATCGTCGATGTGTCGGTCGATCTCGGCGCGGATGTCGGCATCGGGCACCGCGAGGATCCGGTCGAAGCTGGCCTGCAGCAGGGCGCGCGGCGTGGGACCGAACACCAGTCCGTTCGGGCCGCCGCCCATGGAGCTGGCTTGCAGCGTCGGCTCGGTCATGCTGGAGAACTCGGCCGCGTCGGCGTCGAACGACTTCTTGCCCGACGTGGCGCGGAACGCGCCGGAGCCGCCGAAGTCGACGAAGACCGGCTCCAGGCTGCCGTCCGGCAGGGTCAGGAAGCCGACGTTGTCGCAGCCGATGCCGATGATGTCGCGGTTGTTCAGCAGGGCGGCGGCGGCGAAGGCGGCACCGATCTTCGGGCAGGCCTCGGGAATCTTCGCCAGCTGCTGCGGATCGATGGCGCAGTTGGGAAACAAGGCGTTGGCCAGCTGCAGGTTCTCGACGAAGGCGCTGGCGACATGGGTCTTGCCGTCGTGCACCAGCACCTGAACCTCGGGCACGTTCACGCCGAAGCGGCGCGCCAGGTTGGCGAACAGCACCTCGTTGTGGGCCTTCTGCGGATCGGGCGATTTCTTGATGTGGTACTTGCGGCCGTTGCTCGGGTCCAGGAACACGCCGAGCGCACGGGAATTGGCGGGCTCGCCCACCTTCACCAGGCGATCCAGGTCGAGCCCCGCATTGGGGTTGTCGTAGACACGGATGCGCGGCTGCAGGAAGTGCAGGGTGTCCTGGTCTTCCGGATGGAAGGGGCGCTTGCCTTCGTAGAGGCGGGTGAGGAGGTAGGGAACCGCGGCGCGGGTGGCATCGGGCTGCTGCGCGGCGGTGGCCGCGGAGTCGCGTGGCGCTGCCGGGTCGCCGGTGGGGGCAACGCGGTTGCCGATGCGTGGCGATGGGATCTGGAACATGGAAGGCCTTCGGCGATGTCACTGCACATGCAGTTCGTCGATGGTCCGCGCCCGGTGCGGTGCACCGGGCAAGCCAGCCGCAAGGCCGGGCCTCCAGCCGAAAACGCGGCTATTCGATGGTCGCGCCGGAGGTCTTCACGATGTCCTTCCACTTCAGGAAGTCGGCCTTGACCAGCGTGCCGAAAGCCTCCGGCGACATCGCCTGGGGCTCGGCGCCCTGGTCGTGGATGGCGGCCTGCATTTCCTTGGTGGCCAGCAGCTTGTTGACTTCGCGGTTGACGGTGGTCACCACCGCGGCCGGCGTGCCGGCCGGCACGAAGATGCCGTACCAGGTGCTGACGTCGAAATCCTTGTAGCCCAGTTCGGCCACGGTGGGCACGTCGGGCAGGGAGGTGCTGCGCCGCGCCGAGGTCACCGCCAGCGGGCGCAGCTTGCCGGCCTTGATCTGCGCCATCGCCGACGGCACCGAGGACACCATCAGGTCTATGTTGCCGGCCAGCACGTCCATCAGCGCCGGGCTGGAGCCCTTGTACGGCACGTGGCGGATCTGGATGCCCGCGGCCGACTTGAAGATCTCGCCGGCCAGATGGATGGTGGTGCCGTTGCCGGGCGAGCCGTAAGTGATGGTGTCGGGCTGCGCCTTGGCGGCGGTGACCACGTCGGAGAGGCTCTTGAAGCGCGGATTGGTGGCCGAGGTGACGATGATGATCGGCGTGTAGGCCACGTCGGCCACTGCGATCAGGTCCTTGGTGGGGTCGTAGCCGACGTTCTTGTAGAGCCAGGGCGCGACGACCATGTTGTCCTTCTGGCCCATCACCATGTCGTAGCCGGTCGGTGCCGCCTTGGCCGCCTCGGCGATGCCGATGGTGCCGCCGGCGCCGGCGCGGTTGTCGGGTACCACCGTCCATTTGGCCGATTCGGTGAGCTTCTGGGCCACCAGACGCGACAGGATGTCGGTCCCGCCGCCCGGCGGGAACGGCACGATCATGCGGATCGGCTTGTTGGGATAGGCGGCGGGCTGCGCCTGCGCGGCGCCGACGAGAGCCAGCGACATCAGGGTCAGGGACAGGAATTTGCGGATCATGGAACGGTGTCTCCGGTTGCGGTGCAGGCGTCCGCCCCACCGGAGCCTCCGGGCCCCGGCGCGTGGCGCGCGAGGCGGGGAGTGTGCCGCAAAGGAAATCGATTCCGCAGCGGGGAAACCGCAGGTGCCGCGGTGGCCCCGTGCCGGGTGGACGCCCCGGCCGGCGTGCGTCAGGACGGGTCTTTGCTGCGGGTGCGCGCCGCGGCGCTGAAGATGCCGATGCCCAGGACGATCAAGGCGCCGATGGCGATATAGGTGTGCGGCACGCCGGCGGCGACGGCTGCCCAGATCAGGCCGCCCAGGAAGATCACGAATCCGACCATGTAGAGGGCAAAGGTCACGGGTAGCTCCATCGGTTTTGGGAAGTCCGACATCATGCAGTGCGATGGCTATTGCGTGCGTACGATCGCGTTCCAGACGTCGGGTGAGCGCGTTCCTACAGACATACCCGTTGTTACCGGGGGGCGACCGCATGGCGGCGATTAGTGCCCGCATACAATTCGCGGTTCGCCCGCCTGCTGCCTGTTCGGCGCCGGCACCGGGCGATCCGCCCTTTCATCGACCCCCCGACGGCCGCAACGGTCGTGGAGCAGACTTCCGTGTTCATCTCTTCCGCCTTCGCCCAGACCGCGCCCGCCGCTACCGCCACCGGCGGCGGCATGATGTCTTCGCTCACCGGCATGCTGCCGCTGGTGCTGATGTTCGTGGTGCTGTACTTCATCATGATCCGCCCGCAGATGAAGAAGCAGAAAGAGCACCGCCTCATGATCGAAGCGGTTGCCAAGGGCGACGAGATCGCCACCGCCGGCGGCCTCATCGGCCGCATCACCAAGCTCGGCGAAGGCAGCATCTCGATGGAAGTCTCGCCCGGCGTCGAAGTGCAGCTGCAGCGCAGCGCCATCGCCCAGGTGCTGCCCAAGGGCACCCTCAAGTAAGCAGGCCACCGGCGCCCGGCCGGCAAGAGGCCGGCGTCCCCTGCGTTCAGTCACCCCGGACCGCCCTTTCTTCGCTGCGGTCCCCCCAGCGGCCCCGCCGCACGAAGCGCGATCATGAACCGTTACCCGGTCTGGAAGTACACGATCCTGGTGATCGTGCTGCTGGTGGGCGTGCTCTACACCCTGCCCAATTTCTTCGGTGAAGCGCCTGCGGTGCAGGTGTCGGCCGCCAAGTCGGCGGTGAAGGTCGATGCCGCCACCCGCGACCGGGTGGAGCAGGCGCTCAAGGCGGCCAATCTGCCGACCAACGCGGTCACGCTCGACGGCACCTCGGTGCGTGCCCGTTTCGAGACCACCGACGACCAGCTCAAGGCCCGCGACGCGGTGCAGCGCGCGCTGGTGACCGATGCCAACGACCCGTCGTACGTGGTCGCACTCAACCTGCTGTCGCGCTCACCGGCCTGGCTGACCAAGCTCGGCGCGGTGCCGATGTACCTGGGCCTCGACCTGCGCGGCGGCGTGCACTTCATGCTGCAGGTGGATATGGCGGCGGCGCTCGACAAGAAGGTCGAGTCGTATGCCGGCGACCTGCGCAGCGTGCTGCGTGACAAGAACATCCGCCACGGCGGCATCTCGCGCGACGGCCAGTCGGTCGAGATCCGCGCCCGCGATGCCGCCACCGTGACCGCGGTCAAGAACATCATCGGCGACCAGTTCCCCGATCTGGTCAGCAGCGACGCCGGAGAGGGCGACAGCGCCCGCGTGGTGGCGCGCATCAAGCCCGAGGCGGTGCGCAAGGTGCAGGACCAGGCGCTCAAGCAGAACATCACCACGCTGCACAACCGCATCAACGAGCTGGGCGTGGCCGAGCCGGTGATCCAGCAGCAGGGCGCCGATCGCATCGTGGTGCAGCTGCCCGGCGTGCAGGACACCGCCAAGGCCAAGGACATCCTGGGCCGCACCGCCACGCTCGAGGTGCGCATGGTCGACGAGAGCAGCGATGCGCGTGCCGCCGAACGCGGCTCCGGCTCGGTACCTTTCGGGGCCGAGAAGTACGGCGATCGCTCCGGCCAGGCGGTGGTGGTCAAGAAGCAGGTGGTGCTGACCGGCGAGAACCTCACCGATGCGCAGCCGGGCTTCGACAGCCAGACGCAGGAACCGACCGTCAACCTGACGCTCGACGCCAAGGGTTCGCGCATCTTCCGCGACATCACCCGCGAGAACATCGGCAAGCGCATGGCCATCGTGCTGTTCGAAAAAGGCCGTGGCGAAGTGGTGACCGCACCGGTGATCCGCTCCGAGATCTCCGGCGGCCGGGTGCAGATCTCCGGCAGCATGACGACGGTCGAAGCCAACGACACCGCGCTGCTGCTGCGCGCCGGCTCCCTCGCCGCGCCGATGGAGATCATCGAGGAACGCACCATCGGCCCGAGCCTGGGCGCCGAGAACATCTCGCGCGGCTTCCACAGCGTGGCCTGGGGTCTGACCGCCATCGCCGCGTTCATGTGCATCTACTACGCGCTGTTCGGCGTCATCTCCAGCATCGCGCTGATCGTCAACGTGATGCTGCTGGTGGCTATTTTGTCGATGCTGCAGGCCACACTGACGCTGCCCGGCATCGCCGCCATGGCGCTGGCGCTGGGCGTGGCGATCGACTCGAACGTGCTGATCAACGAACGCATCCGCGAGGAACTGCGCAACGGCGCATCGCCGCAGACCGCGATCGCCGCCGGCTACGACCGGGCCTGGGCCACCATCCTCGACTCGAACGTCACCACCCTCATCGCCGGCCTGGCGCTGCTGGCCTTCGGCTCCGGGCCGGTGCGCGGCTTCGCGGTCGTGCATTGCATCGGCATCCTGACCAGCATGTTCTCGGCCGTGTTCTTCTCGCGCGGCCTGGTCAACCTCTGGTACGGCCGCCGCAAGAAGCTCAAGAGCGTCGCCATCGGCACCGTATGGCGGCCGGATGCGGACACCGTCTCCGCTGCTGTCGGCGCCAAGTAAACGAATCCCGAGAATTTAGGAACCGACTGCCATGGAATTCTTCCGGATTCGCAAAGACATCCCGTTCATGCGCCACGCGCTGATCCTCAACGCGGTGTCCGTCATCACCTTCGTCGCCGCGGTGTTCTTCCTGCTGCACCGCGGCCTGCACCTGTCGGTGGAGTTCACCGGCGGTACGGTGATGGAGGTCAACTACGCCCAGCCGCCGGAACTGGAAACCGTGCGCAAGGCGGTCGCCGGCCTGGGCTTCCAGGATGT
>JAKONS010000447.1 GCA_022701845.1 Burkholderiaceae bacterium | reverse complement strand
GACGGATAACTGGCGGTACCCAGGAAGAAACGGCTGTCGAGTTCGACGCCGCCGATGGAAAAAGCCATGGTTCTCAGCCTCCGGTAATCGGTAAAAAGGTCATCACCACGTCGCCTTCGGCCAGCGTGCACGCGGCCCGCTCCTCGCGCGGCACGAACTCGGCATTGACCGCGGTGGCCAGCGCCTTCGGCGCGTCGGGTAACGACGCGATCAGGCTGGCGAGGGTGGCGCCCTCGGGCAGCTGCATCGGCGTCTTGTTCAGTTGGATGGTGGGCATGTGAAGGACTCCAGGGCCTGTTCGACCACGGCCGGCGCGATGAGCCAGCCGTGGCGGAACAGCCCGTTGATGCGCGTCAGGCCCGGCACCGTCTCCAGGTGGGGCTGGTTGTCGGGCAGGGCCGGACGCAGGTTGGTTTCGGAATGGACGATGCGGGCCTCCGCCAGCGCCGGCAGGATGCTGTGCGCCGCCGCCAGCAGCTCGACGGTGGTGCGCACCGTCACCGGCGAGCGGTCCTCGCTTTCGATCTCGCTGGCGCCGACCACCACGATATCCGGCGCGCGCGGCACCACGTAGACCCGGTGCCGCGCATGCAGCAGCCGGATCGGCCGCACCAGGCCGAGGTCGCGGGCCTGCAGCCAGAAGATCTCGCCGCGCACGCCGCGGGTCGGCAGCTGCGGCCGCGCTCCCACGCCGCGCACGTCGAATACCCAGTCGAAGCCTTCGCGCCGGTCGGGCCGGTCGGCCAGCTGCAGCGCATGCGGCTCGACCGCGTCGACCCGGCTGCGCCAGTGCCAGTGCACGCCGTCGGCACCGGCGTACAGCGCCTGCATCGCCTGCACCGTGTGGATACGGCCCTCGCCGGGCAGCAGCCATCCCTGCAGCCCCGAACGCAGCGCCGGCTCCAGGGCGGCCAGCTGCTCCGCCGTCTGCGGCTCGGCGCGGTGCTGCACCGGCGCCTTGCGCGCCAGCAGGTCGAGCACCCGCCGCGCGGCGCCGGCGTCTTCGCGGTGCGCGACGAGCAGGCTGCCGTCCTGGCTGAATTCCACCGGCGTGCCGAGCTCGCGCAGCACCTGCGGCCACAGCTCCAGCGACCGCATGCCCCAGGCGAAGACGCGTTCGTCGCCGGTTTCGAGTTCGGCCAGCGGGCTCAGCATGCCGGCCGCCGTCCAGCCGGCCGCGCCACGGGCTTGCGGACCGTCGGCCGGGTCGTACACATGCACCTCGCAGCCGCGGCGGGACAGCCGGAACGCCAGCAGGCGCCCCAGCAGGCCCGCGCCGGCGATGCCGATGCGCAGGGGGGCGGTCATGCGTCTGCCTCCAGCGTGGGATGCGGCCACAGCGGCGAATCGCCCGCGGCATGCGCCGCGCGGCCGCGTGCGAAGGCGGCCTGCAGGGCGGGCACCGCCGTGCGCGGATCGTCGCCCAGCCCGCGCACCACGCAGCTGCCGCTGGCACCCGCGGCCGCCGTCTGCTCCACCTGCGCCAATTGCAGGATGCCGCCGATCGCCACCACCGGCGTGCCCGCCACCCGGCACCACCAGCCCAGGTTGTCCAGGCCCTGGGGCGTCCACGGCATGTCCTTGGTGGTGGTCGGCCAGACCGGGCCGCAGGCGATGTAGTGCGGCGCCAGCGTGCGGGCACGGCACAGTTCCCACACCGCGTGCGAGCTGATGCCCAGCGCCAGTCCGGTGGCCAGCAGCTCGGCGCGGCCGGCGTGGCCCAGCGCCAGCAGGTCTTCCTGGCCGAGGTGGATCGCCTCGGCGCCCAGTTCGGCGGCGACCCGCCAGTGGTCGTTGACGAACAGCCGTGCGCCGGCGCCCCGGGCCAGGGCGATGCCGCTGTGCAGCGCGGCCCGCAGATCGTCGTGCCACGCGCGGTCGGCATCGGCGGGCTGCTTGATGCGCAGCTGCACCGTCGTGATGCCGGTGTCGAGCACCTGGCGCAAGCGCTCGACGCTGTCGACGATGGCGTAGATGCCCAGCGCTTCACCGGTGACGGCCCGCAGCGGGCGATCGGCCGGCAGCGCGGCGTCCCAGGAAAAATCCGGCAGTCGGCAGTCGGGGCCGCTCAGGGCCAGCAGGGCGGCATCGACCGCGACGAAGCCGCGCTCGCGCCACTGGCGCCATGCCGCCTCGAACGCCGCGGCGGGCATCGGCGGCGCGCCGGCGTCGGGCCGCATCCATCCCTGCGCATGCTCGCCCTGCAGCCAGTGCAGCGCCGCGCCGCCGACGCGGTAGACCACCACCGCGCGCGCGCCGCCGGCCACACACGCCTCGGCCTCGCGCAAGGCCGCCGCCGCATCCAGCGCGCATCCATCGATCAATTGCCACTTCATCGCATCACCCTTCCACCGTTGACCAGCAAGACCTGGCCGGTCATGAACGCGCTCGCCTGCGACGCCAGAAACACCACCGGCCCGGCCACATCCTCCGGCCGCGCCAGGCGCCGCAGCGGCGTGGCGGCGATCAGCGATTCGCGAAAATCCGCCCGGGTGGCCGCGCTGCCCTGCGTCGGATGTACCAGGCCGGGTGCGACACAGTTGACCCGCACGCCCAGCGGCCCGGCTTCTGCGGCCAGTTGGCGGCTGAAACCGACCAGCGCCGCCTTGGCGGTGCCGTAGTCGTGGTACGGCACCAGCGGGTCTTCCACCAGATCGCTCGCGATGTTGACGATGGCCCCGCCCCGCCCGGCCAGGTGCGGCAGCACCGCCTGGCACAGGTGGAAGGCGGCGCCGACCGAGCCCTCGTACTGCCGCAGATAGTCGGACCAGGCCAGCCCGGCGAAATCCTGCCGGCGCTCCGGGTCGAAGCTGTAGGGCGCGAACGCGTTGTTGACCAGCACGTCGATGCGGCCGAAGGCATCCAGCATGCGCGCCACCAGCGACGCCGCCTGCGCCGGCTCGGTCACGTCGGCCTGCAGCGCCTGCGCGTCGCCACCGGCGGCGATGCAGTCGCGCACCACCGCCTCCGCGGCCTCCACGTTGCGCAGATAGTTGACGCCCACCCGGGCGCCGCGGCCCGCGAAGGCCCGGGCCACCGCCGCGCCGATGCCGCGCGAGGCGCCCGTCACCAGTACCGCCATGCCGGCGAGATCGTGGGCGTTCATGGCGACCTCGGCAGCAGGTCGGCGGCCACCACCTGGCGCATGTCGATCGCCCGCTCGACCAGGCCCAGCTGCCGGTACACGTCGGCGGCCTGCTGGAGCGAGGCGACATCCATCGTGCCGGGGCCTTCGCGCCGGGTCAGCTCGGAGGTGCCGGAGGCGTTGCGCAGCCGGATCACCTCCAGCGCCAGCACCGGGTCGGTGCCGTCGATGGCGCGGGTGCGGGCCAGCCGCACCGCTTCCCCGGGCTGCGCCCGCATCCACTCGGCGGCGTCGCGGTAGGCCTGCAGGAAACGCCGCAGCGCCTCCTTGCGCTGCCGGTACACCGCCTCCTGCACTACGAACAGGTCGCTCGACACGTTCAGGTAGTTCCGGACCTCGATCACCTCCAGATCGCGCAGGCCGCGGTGGCGGCCGGTCGCCAGGCCGGTGTCGGTGGCGGCGGT
>JAKONS010000446.1 GCA_022701845.1 Burkholderiaceae bacterium | reverse complement strand
CTGGCGATGGAGGAACTCGGCCGGCCGATCGTGCTGCCGCCCCGGCCGGCGCCCCTCACGCCCGAGGAGCGCGACGCCGCGCGCAACAACCCGGCGCTGTCGCGCGGCATCTACGCGATCCTGCTGGGCCTGCGCAGCGAGGGCAACCGCGAGTGGAACTACGGCACCAACCTGCATGCCAGCGGCGGCCTGGGCGACCGCGAGCTGCTGGCCGCGGCCGACATGGCCTGCCAGAGCGAGGTTTGGGACCGCTGCATCAACACCAGCGAACGCACCAGCCGCGCGGTGTTCGACGCCAGCCAGCGTTTCCCGATGCCGCACCAGTCGCTGGTGGTGCAGCACAGCCGCCGCATCGGCATCGACCCGGCCTATGTCTACGGCCTGATCCGCCAGGAGAGCCGCTTCATCACCGATGCCCGTTCCGGCGTCGGCGCCTCCGGTCTGATGCAGGTGATGCCGGCCACCGCCACCTGGACCGCCCGCAAGATCGGCCTGACCGGCTTCACCCCGCAGCAGCTCAACGACCGCGACACCAACATCACCATCGGCACCGCCTACCTGAAGCTGGCGCTGGACGATTTCCAGGGCTCGATGCCGCTGGCCGCGGCCGCCTACAACGCCGGCCCGGGCCGGCCGCGGGCCTGGCGCGAGGGGCCGCCGCTCGAAGCCGCCATCTGGGCCGAGAACGTGCCCTTCGCCGAGACCCGCGACTATGTGAAGAAGGTGCTGTCCAACACGGTGACCTATGCCGCGGTGCTGAGCGGCCAGCCGCAGTCGTTGAAGAACCGGCTGGGCACCGTCGGGCCGAAAGACCCGAACTTCGTCGAACCGAACCGCGACCTGCCCTGAGCCGCGGCGTCGGGCAGCCGGCTCAGGCCAGGCTGTCCGGCGATTCCTCGTCGGGTTTCTGCGGCGCGCCTGCGCGCCACGCCTGCAGCGCCATGTCCGGCAAGGCGGAGGCGACCGGAAAGCCCGCCACCAGCGGCAGGGTGGCGAGCGTCGCCACCACCTGGGACACCATCGCCTGCACCGCCGGCGAATGGCCCTGCTCGGCCATGCTCTTGCGCACCGCCGGCGAGACATTGCCGCCGACGCTCACCAGACCGGCCACCACCAGCAGTTCGCCGATGGTGCCCGGCGCGATGACGCGGGAGGCGATCTCGCCCGGACGTGCGCCCAGCGAGCGGCCCAGGGTCGACAGCGCCCGGCCGAATTTCTGCGCCCGCTGGGCGACGCCGGTGATGGTGGTGGCGGGCTGCTCCGCCCGCAGTTCCTTCAGCCAGTGCAGGCAGTCGTCGCGTGCCAGCAGCACCGCCATCGCGCCGGGCCGGTCGCCGGAGACCTCGCGCTCCACCCCCGCCACGATCGGCGCGCTCATGGTCAGCAGCAGCGCCGCATCCAGCACCTGGCCGACGAGTTCGGCCTGCTTGCCGTCGACACCCGCCCCGGCCATCGCCGCCTGCAGCGCGCCCTGCACCACACCGCGCGCCGACAGCCCTGCGGCGAAACCGGCCGAGCCCGCGGCCAGCTGGCGGGTGGGGCCGGCGGACCGGCTACCCAGATACGCCGCTGCGGCCGGGTTGAGCAGGCTGGTGTCGGGCACCTTGCCGTAGTGCACATCGGCGCTCCGGCGGGTGTCGAACACCGGCCCCAGCGCCCGCGCCGCGCCCCCCACCGCCGCACCGGCCAGCGCCTGGCCGCCCCACGGGCCGTAGCGTTGCGCCAGGGCCGGGCCGAAGTAGCGCGACAGAAAACCCATCACCGCGAACGGCACGAAAGCGAGGGCGTTCTGTCCGGACTGCGCCAGGAAGTCGCGAGAGTGCAGCGTGGGCTCGAGCGCTTCGAGCGACTGCGCGGTGAAGCCCTCGGCATGCAGTTCGAAAGCGCGGCGGTCGAGCAGGGTGGCCAGGGCGGCGGGCAGGACGTCGTCTTCGCCCGCCCGGGCGCCGTAGTAGCGGTAGAGGGCGGTGCGCAGCGTCGACAGCGCATCGCCGTCGGGCGGCGCGAAGCCGGTCGGCGCGACCGACCGTTCGCGATCGACCGCATTCATGCGGTCGATCGCGGTGTCGGAGCCGGATCCGATCGCCTGGCGGACCTCGGCTTCGGTCTCCTCGGGGATCGAGGCGAGGGCGGTGGGTCGCAAGGCAGCGGCGCGCGGGGCACGGGTGGGTGCAGCGGGAAACATCGTGAAAACTCCGGTCGTCAGATGCATCTCGAAATGAGATGCGCATATCTAGCCGGACATTCCACCCGTCTCGGCCACGCGCGTCGCAGCTCGAACGAAAACCTGACCCGACCGACGAAGCCGCAAATATTCCTCAGCGCGGCGCCCGGGCTTCGGCCAGGCAGGCCTCCAGCGCTTCGGACAGCAGCCGCGCCACGATGCGCGCTACCGCCGACAGCGGCTTGCGGGCATCGATCACCACGTCGACCGTCTGCGCCTCCACGCCCTGGTCGCGCAGCGGCAGGAAGCGCAGCGTGCCGGCGGCCAGTTCGGCGGCGGTATCCAGCTCGGAGGTCAGCGCCACATACCGTCCGCTCAGCACCAGCTGCTTGAGCAGCTGCAGCGAGTTGGTCTCGACCCGCTGCGGCCCCTCGCCGAACAGCCAGCGGTAATGCGATTCGAGATAGCGGCGGATCAGCAGCGCCTTGCTCTGCAGCACGATCGCATGGCTGCAGACCTCCTGCAGGCTGGAGCTGTCGCCCGCGGCCAGCGGATGGCCCGGCGCCACCACGCAGCCCAGCGGCAGCGGCGCGCTCCACAGCGTGACCAGTTCGCGCCGGGGCTCCAGGTTGAACACCGCCGCCAGCTCGATCTGTCCGGCCAGCAGCGCCGACACCGCGTCGTCGGTACTGCCCATGTCGGCCGACAACGATACCCGCGGATGTGCCACCGCCAGCGCCTCGACCAGGCGCGGCATGGCGCTGGTGGCATGGCTGTCCATCGCCATCATGCGCACCTGGCCCTGGTGCACGCCCTGCATCTGGCGGATCGCCGCGCCGAGCCGGCGTTCGTCCTCGCGCCAGCGCCGCGCCAGGGTGACCAGCGCATCGCCCGGCGGCGTCAGGCGCATGCCGCGCGGCAGCCGGTCGAACAGCGGCACGCCCAGCTCCTCCTCCATCTGCAGGATCTGCCGGTTCACCGCCGAGGCCGCCACATGCAGTTCGCGCGCCGCCTGCTGGATGGAGCCGGAGCGCGCCAC
>JAKONS010000442.1 GCA_022701845.1 Burkholderiaceae bacterium | reverse complement strand
CGACAAGGAAGCGCTCGACGCCTTCCACCACCTGTGCCGCACCGAGGGCATCATTCCGGCGCTGGAGTCCGCCCATGCGCTGGCCCACGCGATGAAGATGGCCGCCACCATGCGGCCCGACCAGTCGATCCTGGTGAACCTCTCCGGCCGCGGCGACAAGGACATCGGCACCGTCGCCGACCTGTCGGGCGTCGATTTCTACGACCGGCCGTCGATGCGCGGCCACCTCGTCAAGGGTGCGGAAGCCGCCGCCACCCCCGGCGCCAAGGGTGTGGGGGTGCAGGCATGAGCCGCATCGCCGCCACCTTCGCCCGGCTGAAGTCCGAAGGCCGCAAGGCGCTGATTCCCTATGTCACCGCCGGGTTCCCCTTCCCCGACATCACGCCCGAGCTGCTGCACGGCATGGTCGCCGCCGGCAGCGACGTGATCGAGCTCGGCGTGCCGTTCTCCGACCCGATGGCCGACGGCCCGGTGATCCAGCAGGCGGGCGAACGCGCCCTGTCGATGGGCATCGGCCTGGTGCAGGTGCTGGCCATGGTCAAGGACTTCCGCGCCGACGACGCCACCACGCCGATCGTGCTGATGGGCTATGCCAATCCGCTGGAGCGCTACGACGGCCGGAACGGCACCGGCGCCTTCGTGCGCGATGCCGCCGCCGCCGGCGTCGACGGCGTGCTCATCGTCGACTACCCGCCGGAGGAAGCCGCCGAGTTCGCCGCCCAGCTGCGCGCGCACGACATGGACCTGATCTTCCTGCTGGCACCCACCAGTACCGACGAGCGCATGGCCCAGGTGGCCGCGCTGGCGACCGGCTATGTCTACTACGTGTCGCTCAAGGGCGTGACCGGCGCCGGACACCTCGACACCGGCGCAGTCGAGGCGATGCTGCCGCGCATCCGCCGCCATGTGTCGATTCCGGTCGGCGTGGGTTTCGGCATACGCGACGCGGCCACCGCCACCACGGTCGGGCGAGTGGCGGATGCGGTAGTCATCGGCAGCCGGCTGATCCAGCTGATCGACGGCCCGCCGCGTGAGCAGGTGGTACCCGTGGCGCGCGAATTCCTGGCCGGTATCCGGCAGGCGCTCGACGCTTAAAATCCGCGCCACCCCGCCTTTCGCGTTCCCGCGGCGCCGCCCGCCGGCAGCGCCGCCCCGCCCCCATCGATGGCCGACACCGTCGGCCGCACCGGAGACCGTCCATGAGCTGGCTCGAGAAACTGCTGCCCCCCAAGATCGCCAAGACCGACCCCAACGAGCGCCGCCAGGTGCCCGAGGGCCTGTGGATCAAGTGCCCGAGCTGCGAGACGGTGCTCTACAAGACCGACCTGGAACACAACCAGAACGTCTGCCCGACCTGCGGCCACCACCATCGCATCGGCGCGCGCGCCCGCCTCGACGCCTTCCTGGACCCGGAAGGCCGCTACGAGATCGGCCAGGAAGTGCTGCCGGTCGACGCGCTCAAGTTCAAGGACAGCCGCCGCTACCCCGAGCGGCTGAAGGAGGCACTGGAGAACACCGGCGAGACCGACGCCCTGATCGTCATGGGCGGCGCGGTGCACAGCGTCAACCTGGTGGTGGCCTGCTTCGAATTCGACTTCATGGGCGGCTCGATGGGCAGCGTGGTCGGCGAGCGCTTCGTGCGCGGCGTCGAGACCGCCATCGAACAGAAGGTGCCCTTCGTGTGCTTCACCGCCACCGGTGGCGCGCGTATGCAGGAAGGCCTGCTGTCGCTGATGCAGATGGCCAAGACCAACGCCGCCCTCACCCGGCTGGCCAAGAAGGGCCTGCCCTACATCAGCGTGCTGACCGACCCCACCATGGGCGGCGTGTCGGCCGGCTTCGCCTTTCTGGGCGACATCGTGATCGCTGAGCCGCGTGCGCTGATCGGCTTCGCCGGTCCGCGTGTCATCGAATCGACGGTGCGGGTGACCTTGCCGGAAGGCTTCCAGCGCGCCGAGTTCCTGCAGTCCAAGGGTGCGGTCGATTTCATCTCCGACCGGCGCCAGCTCCGCAAGACCATCGCCAGCGCGCTGGCGATGCTGCAGCGCCAGCCGGCCGACGCGGTCGACTGACGGCTCGCTGGCAGCGCGCGCGTCGAAGACGCGCGCCGCTTCCGGTCAGAACAGGCCGAGCACCTCGCCCATCAGGCCGCCCAGCAGCATGCCGACCACCTGCAGGATCAGCAGCAGCACCAGCGGCGAGAAGTCGAATCCACCCACCTGCGGCAGCGCCCGGCGCAACGGGTTCAGCAAGGGCGCGCAGAGCCGGTCGATCACCGGCATCACCGGCGACTGCGGCTGCACCCAGCTCAGCACCGCGTAGACGATCAGCAGTGCGGTCAGCACCGAGATCATCAGTTGCAGCGTGCCGAAGAGCGCCAGCACCGGCAGCGCCAGCGCATTGCCGCCGGCGCCGCGCAGCGCCCACAGCAGCAGCAGCTTGGCCAGCACCAGCAGGAAAGCGGCCACCAGGCTGGCGGTATCCCAACCCTTCACCGAGGGCAGCACCCGCCGCATCGGCAGCACGATCCAGTCGGTCAGCGCCATCACCAGGCGCCCCACCGGGTTGCTGAACGGCACCCGCTGGCGCTGCATCGCCAGCCGCACCAGGCATGCGCCGCCGACCACGGAAACCAGGGCGTCGAGAAGGAAGGAAACGATCTGGTAGAGCAGCATGAAGAAGATCCGGATGACAGGGTCGTCCGCCGCCGGGCGGCTGCGGGCCGTGGGATGATAGTCGGCCCCCGCACGTCGCCCCGGCGATTCACCATGCCCACAGAAACCAGCCTGCAATCCCTGCCGCTTTTCCCGCTGTCGACGGTGCTTTTTCCGGGCGGGTTGCTGCCGCTGCGCATCTTCGAGGTGCGCTATCTGGACATGGTGCGCCGCTGCCACGACACCGGCCAGCCCTTCGGCGTCGTGGCGCTGCAGTCGGGCAGCGAGGTGCGCCAGGCCGGCGGCGCGCGCGAGGTGTTCCACGATGTCGGCACCCTCGCCCACATCGAGGCGCTGGAAAGCCCCCAGGCCGGGCTGATCATGATCCAGAGCACCGGCGGCAGCCGATTTCGGATCACCCGCCGCGAGCAGCTGCGCCACGGCCTCTGGGTGGCCGATGCCGAACCGATCGCAGACGACGTCACCGTCGCCGTGCCGCAGGACCTGCAGGTGGATGCCGATGCCCTGTCGCAGCTGATCGACACCCTGCAGCAGCGCCGCGACGTGCCCGACGCGCCCGAGCTGCCGATCGCGCCGCCCTGGCGCCTGGACGACTGCGGCTGGGTCTCCAACCGGTGGTGCGAACTGCTGCCATTGCCGACCGAACTCAAGCAGCAGCTGATGGCGCTGGAAAACCCGGTGGTGCGGCTGGAACTGGTCGGCGACATCCTGGCGCGCAACGGAATCGCCTGAGCGCCGTCGGCACGCGCGGGGCGGCAATTTAGAATCGCGGGTTGGCCCGCACCAGGGCCTCGTCAAGCCCACGCCGGCCTTTTTCCCCTACGCATCCGCCCATGTCCGACAACACCACCCCGCAGCCCGCAGCCCCCGCCCAGGACGAGAACCAGCTCATCGCCGAACGCCGCGAAAAACTGCGCTCCATCCGCGGCCAGCAGGCAGCCGGCGGCGGGGTCGCCTTTCCCAACGATTTCAAGCCGGCCGACCGCGCAGCCGCCCTGCAGGCGGCGCACGGCGACAGCGAGCCCGAGTCGCTCGAAACCGCAGCGGTGGCGGCCAGCGTCGCCGGCCGCATGATGCTCAAGCGGGTGATGGGCAAGGCCAGTTTCGCCACCCTGCAGGACGCCACCGGCCGCATCCAGCTGTATGTCACCCGCGACGCGCTCGGCGAGGCGGCGTATGCGGAATTCAAGAAAAGCGATCTCGGCGACATCCTCGGCGCCGAAGGCACGCTGTTCAAGACCAAGACCGGCGAGCTGTCGGTGAAGGTCACCGCGCTGCGCATGCTCACCAAGAGCCTGCGGCCGCTGCCCGACAAGTTCCACGGCATGGCCGACCAGGAGCAGAAGTACCGCCAGCGCCATGTCGACCTGATCATGGACGACGCCGCCCGCACCCGGTTCAAGGCGCGCAGCAAGGCGGTCAGCGCGTTGCGCGAGTTCATGGTGGCGCACGACTTCCTCGAGGTCGAGACGCCGATGCTGCATCCGATCCCGGGCGGCGCCAACGCCAAGCCGTTCGAGACGCACCACAACGCCCTCGACCAGCAGATGTTCCTGCGCATCGCGCCCGAGCTGTACCTCAAGCGGCTGCTGGTCGGCGGCTTCGAGCGGGTTTTCGAGATCAACCGCAACTTCCGCAACGAAGGCATCTCGGTCCGGCACAACCCGGAATTCACCATGATGGAGTTCTACGCGGCCTACTGGAACTACCGCGACCTGATGGACTTCACCGAGCAGCTGGTGCGCGACGCGGCGCAGAAGGCCTGCGGTTCGCTGCAGATCGCCTATGGCGGCAAGCCGGTCGACCTGTCCGCGCCCTTCGCGCGCCTGACGATCCGCGAAGCCATCCTGGCGCATACCGAGGCCGGCGAGGCCCAGGTCGACGATGCCGCCTGGCTCACCGCCGCCTTGCGCAAGCTCGGCCTCACCGAAGAGAAGAACCGGCTGGCCGGCCGCAGCCTGGCCAGCCTGCAGGTGCTGTATTTTGAGGAGACGGTCGAGGAAAAGCTCTGGCAGCCGACCTTCATCATGGAACACCCGACCGAGATCAGCCCGCTGGCCCGCGCCAACGACGAGCGCCCGGACGTCACCGAGCGCTTCGAGCTCTACATCACCGGCCGGGAGTTCGGCAACGGCTTCTCCGAACTGAACGATGCCGAGGACCAGGCCGCGCGCTTCCAGTCGCAGG
>JAKONS010000435.1 GCA_022701845.1 Burkholderiaceae bacterium | reverse complement strand
GAGATCGGCAGGCCGCGCACCGCGATCAGGCCGCCGAGGAATATCAGCAGCGACAGCACGCCGGCGAATATCGGCCGGTCGATGAAGAACTTGGAGATGTTCATGGCCGAACTCCTCGGGTTGGTATCGATGTAGTTGTTGTTGTCATGACGGTCTGGATGCGACGAGACGAAGGAGCGGCAGGATCAGGAAGCCCGGCCGGCGCTGCTGGCAGCCGCCTGCTGCATCGGCACCTCCTGCGGTGCCACCACCGCGCCCGGGCGCACCCGCTGCAGGCCGTTGACGACGATGCGCTCGCCCGCCTTCAGGCCCGAGGCCACGATGCGCAGGCCGTCGATCGGCGCGCCCAGCGTCACCTCGCGGTATTCCGCCTTGTTGTCGGCGCCCACCACCAGCACGTACTTGCGGCTCTGGTCGGTGGCCACCGCGCGCTCGCTCACCAGCAGCGCGGTGCTGCTCTTGGACTGGCCCATGCGGATGCGGGCGAACTGGCCCGGCACCAGCGTGCCGTCGGCGTTGTCGAACACCGCGCGCACCCGCACCGTGCCGCTGCGCGCATCGACCTGGTTGTCGACCAGTTGCAGCTTGCCGGCGTAGGGCGTATCGGCCTGCCCGGCGGTGCCCATGCGCACCGCGATGGCGCCCTGCGCGGCGCGGGCGCCGGTGCGCTCCAGCGCCTGCTCGTCGGCGTCGAAACTGGCGTAGATCGGGCTCACCGAGACCAGCGTGGTCAGCACCGGCGCGCCGGGGCCGGCGGCCACCAGGTTGCCCACCGTCACCTCGACCCGGCCGATGCGCCCGGCCACCGGCGCCCGCACCTGGGTGTAGCCCAGACTGAGGCGGGAAGTCTGCAGGGCGGCGGTGGCGGCGCGCAGGCGGGCGTCGGCTTCCAGGCCGGCGTTGCGGCGCTCGTCGAGCTCGCGCTCGGCGATCGCCTTGTCGTCCCACAGGCGCTGGGCGCGGGCCTGTTCGCTGCGGCTGAAGGCCAGCCGCGCCTGCGCCGCCGCCACGTCGGCCGAGGCGCGTTCCACCTCGGCGGCATAGGGCGCCGGGTCGATCGTCACCAGCAGGTCGCCAGCCTTCACCAGCGCGCCCTCGCGGAAATGGATCGACTGCACCGCGCCGGCGACGCGGGAGCGCACCTCCACCCGCTGCACCGCTTCCAGCCGGCCGGAGTATTCGTCCCAGGCGTTGACCTGGCGCTCGGCGACCACCGCCACCGACACCGGGGTGGCCGGCGGCGGCGCGGCGGCGCCGGTGCCGGCGCTCGAGGCCTTGCCGGGAAGGCCGACGAAGGCGGCACCCACCGCCAGGGCGATGGTGGCGACGGACGCGGCGATGCCGTAACGGCGGGCGTTGTGGGGAGCGGTCATGGTGTGTCCTCGAAGTCAGCGAAAAAGGGGAAGCGCAAGCCGCGTGAACCGCGGTCGAATGGGAGTGATCGGCAGGGTGGGCGCCGGCAGCGGGGTGCAGACGTCCCGCCGGCATGGCGATGCCGGAAAAAATCGGGAGGAGTGGTGGGCCGGCAGCCGCCGGACGGCGCTGGCGCCGGCCCCGGCGCGCTAGTGCGGCGGCTCGGGCTGCAGCGCCGCCACGCGCTCGGCGAAGAACGCCTTGAAGTGTTCACGCACCGTGCCGGCGCACGGACAGCTGTCGACGCCCTGCTGGCCCAGCGCCTCGGGCCAGCCCTGCGCCTGCGCCAGCGGCTGCCAGGTCACCGGCACGCCGGCCGCGCGCAGGCGTTCGGCGTAGTTGCGGGCCTCGTCGTGCATCGGGTCGGCCACACCGGCCATCACCAGCGTGGGCGCGATGCCGGCCATGCGGCAGGAGGCGCTCGGCACCGCGTATGGATGCTCGGCGTCGCGCGGCCCGCGTAGATAGGCCAGCCAGCCCTCGGTCCACTTGCACTGGGCGGTGTCGCAGGTGGCTTCCCGCAGCGAGGCGGTGCCGGTGCAGGGGTCGAGCATCGGCGACAGCAGGATCTGCCCGGCCAGCGGCGGATGCGCCCGGTCGCGGGCCATGGCCGCCACCGCCGCGGCGATGTTGCCGCCGGCCTCCTCGCCCGCCAGGAACACCCGGGCACCGCGGCCGGCCAGCTTCACCCGGTGGCGGTACAGCCAGTCGAGCGCGGCATAGCCGGTCTCGATGCCGGCCGGAAACGGGTGCACCGGCGCCAGCGGATAGGCCAGCGACGCCACCACCGCGCCGGCATCGGCCAGCATGCGCGGCACCAGCGCGCCGCTGTCGAGGCAGCCCGAGGTGAAGGCGCCGCCGTGAAAATGCAGCACCAGCGGCGTGCCGCCCGCGCTGCGCTGCCCCTTGCCGTACCAGCGCACCGCGACCGACTCGCGGCCCGGCAGGGCGATGGTGTCGTTCAGGCCGCCGCCGGCGCACGGGCTGGCGTCGGCTTCGGTTCGGGCGGTTGATGACGGGGTAGACATGAGGCGGCTTCCAGGAAGCGCAAAAGCGCAACGTGGAGCGAACTGTAGAGGCTCGCCGACCGGAGATAAACCCGCCCGCGGCCCATGCTCTGTTTCTGCGGAGCGAACAATGAAACCGATCGGCCGGTGTGAGAATTCTCCTACCGCGGAGGTCTCGCCGAAGGCGAGGCGGCACGGCCAGAACAACACCAGACCGCCCGAAGCCGGCGCGTTCGACGAGGAAAACCCATGGACCAGATCCAGGCGATGCGCGCCTTCACCCGCGTGGTGGAGACCGGCAATTTCACCAAGGCCGCCGACTCGCTGTCGCTGCCCAAGGCCTCGATCACCAAGCAGGTCCAGGCGCTGGAATCGCGGCTGCAGGTGCGGCTGCTCAACCGCACCACCCGCCGGGTCACCGTCACCGCCGACGGCGCGGCCTACTACGAACGCGCCAGCCGGCTGCTGAGCGACCTCGACGACATGGAAGCCAGCATGACCAACGCCCAGGCCACGCCGCGCGGCCGGCTGCGGGTCGACATCGGCTCCTCGGTGGCACGGCTGCTGATCATCCCGGCGCTGCGCGAATTCCACGACCGCTATCCCGACATCCAGCTCGACCTCGGCGTGGGCGACCGCTCGGTCGACCTGATCGGCGAGAACGTCGACTGCGTGATCCGCGGCGGCGAACTCACCGAACAGTTCCTGGTGGCGCGCCGGGTCGGCAGCATCGCCTTCCTGAACGTGGCCGCGCCCGAATACCTGCGCCGCCACGGCGTGCCGCAGCATCCCGCCGAGCTCGAAGGCGACCAGCACCGGGTGGTGCACTACCTCTCCAGCCGCACCGGCCGGCCCTACCCGATGGATTTCGTGCGCGGCGAGGAACGGGTGGAACTGGCGATGCGCTACCAGCTCGCGGTCAACGAGGCCAACGCCCACGAATCCGCGGTGCTGGCCGGCCTCGGCATGTCGCAGATGGCCACCTTCGCCGCCGCGCCGCACCTGGCCCGCGGCGACCTGATCGAAGTCCTGCCCGACTGGACCACCGCGCCGTTCCCGATGCATGTGGTGTACCCGCCGAATCGCCACCTCAGCGCCAAGGTGCGCGCCTTCGTCGACTGGGCCGCGGAAGTGTTCGGCCGGCATGCCTCGCTGCAGGGGCGCTGAGTCGATTGGACCGGCTAATCGACTCAAATTTTGAGGCGATTAGAGCGATGATTCGCCTCATGACGACCGAACCGCACTACCTGTGGCAAGCCGACGGCTGGCCCGACCTGCATTACGACAGCCGTATCGCGCAGCCGCTGACCGACGCGCGCAGGGCGCTGGGTCGCCTGGAAGGCCGGCTGTCCGCCCTGGGATTCGAGATTCGGCTGCAGCTCGCCGCGGACGCCTGGACCCGCGAAGCGATCGCCACCGCCGCCATCGAAGGCGAACGACTCGACCTGGCAGCGGTGCGCAGCTCGGTCGCGCGTCGTCTGGGAGTGGACGCATCGCGCGGCCCGCAGGCGCCGCGCAACATCGAAGGCCTGCTCGACATCATGGGCGACGCGGTGTCGCATGCTGCCGAGCCCCTCACCCACGAACGTCTCCACGCCTGGCAGGCCGCCCTGTTTCCGACCGGCTACTCCGGCATGCTGCCGATCCGCACCGGTGCCTACCGCAGCCATGCAGAACCGATGCAGATCGTCAGCGGCCGGCCGGGGCGGGAGAAGGTGCACTACGAGGCGCCGCCGTCGGCACGCGTGCCGGAAGATGTCGACCGCCTGCTGCGCTGGCTCGACGACGACCGGCCGGAGGACCGTCTGGTGCAGGCCGCGCTGGCGCACCTGTGGTTCGAGACCATCCATCCGTTCGAGGACGGCAACGGCCGCGTCGGCCGGGTGCTGGTCGATCTGGTGCTGGCACGCGACAGCGGCGAGACCAGCCGGTTGATCCGCATGTCCGAGCGCCTGCTGGAGCGACGCGACGACTACTACGGCCAACTGGAGCGCGCCCAGCACGGCGGGGTCGATGTCACCGAATGGGTGCTCTGGTTCCTGCAGCAGGTGCAGGCCGCCTGCGACGCGGCATCGGAAGCGGTTGCCGCCACGCTCCAGAAAACCCTTTTCTGGATGGAACACCATGCCAAGGGTCTGAACGAGCGCCAGCGCAAGGTGATGAACCTGTTGCTGGACGCCGGCCCCGGCGGCTTCGAGGGCGGCATGAGCACCCGTAAGTACGGGAGCATCGCCGGCACCTCGCGCGCCACCGCGTCGCGCGAACTGCTGGAACTGCAGGCGCTCGGCCTGCTGCAGCAGACCGGCGCCGGCCGCTCGACGCGCTACCGGGTCGACCTGCCGGGCTGGGACGCCTGATCAGGCGTAGCGCACCGCCCGGTCGCGCCGGGCCAGGCCCCACAGCGCCAGACCGCCTTCGCGGGCGATGCGCACCGCCAGTGCGGTCGGGGCCGAGATCGTCGCCAGCGCCGCGACACCCAGGCGGGTGCATTTGCGCACCAGCTCGTAGCTGCCGCGGCTCGACATCACCACGAAGCCGGGTTGCGCCAGCAGCCCGTCGCGGGCGAGGCGGCCCAGCAGCTTGTCGAGCGCGTTGTGGCGGCCGACGTCTTCCATCACGCACACCAGCGTGCCGTCGGGCAGCGCCCAGCCGGCGGCATGCAGCGAGCCCGCCAGGGCGTTCAGCGGCTGGCGGGACGACAGCGCGTCCATCGCGGCCAACACATGCCCGACGTCGACACCGGCGAGCGGGCCAGCCGGGCGGGCGGAGGGCAGCAGGTCGAGCGCGCCCAGGCTGTCGATGCCGCACACGCCGCAGCCGGTGCGGCCAGCGAGCGAGCGGCGGCGGTCCTTCAGGCGCATGAAGGCGCGACTGGCGATGTCGAGGTGCAGCTCGATCGCCGGCGCCTCGGGGTCGTCCTGGGCGGCGGTGGGCAGGGCCACGGTGCGCCGCTCGATGCCGCGGCAGTCGTCGCGGCTGTCGAGGATGCCCTCGCTGAGCGCGAAGCCGAGGGCGAAGTCTTCCAGGTGCTCGGGCGTGGCCATCATCACCGCGTGGGAGATGCCGTTGAAGACCAGGGCCACCGGCACCTCGGCGGCGATCCAGTCGGTGTCGGGGCGGGCCGCCGGCGACGCATCGGGCGCCCGGCTCTCGCGCAGCACCGGCACCCGGAGCAGGGCCGGCGGCAGGCGATCGTCGTCCGGCGGCGATGCCGGGGGCGCATCGGGTGAACCGGGTGAATCGGAAACGGAGGACGGCATCTCAGGCATGCGCCGATTGTCCCGCGCCGTGGCGCTGGCCGGCG
>JAKONS010000423.1 GCA_022701845.1 Burkholderiaceae bacterium | reverse complement strand
AGCGTGCACCTCAACAAATCGCCGATGGTGGTCGCCAATCTGCGCACGTTGCGGCCCGAAATGGCGACGCGCTGGCAACTCGATCTGGAGCAGGCCGCGGGGCATGCCCAGGCGGCGGCGGCCCTGCCGGACATGAGCGCGCTGTGGCAGGAAGTCTTCAAACGCCCCGCGGCGGCCGAGGCGACGGACGTCGACGAGGATCTCTACGGCGGCTTTGTGGGCAACGACGACCGCCGGAAGTTGGGGCAGCTGCGGGGAATGTCGCCGGAGCAGTTGGCCTCCGCGCGGACCGGATTCGACGACGGACGTCTCGAAGAAATCGTTTTCCGGTTCCGAGCGCGCAACTATCCGCAAACGCTCGACGGCGCCGATGCCGAGCGCTGGCTGGCACACCGCTCAGCGCGCCTTTTCGACGGCGCCGGCAAGGCCCGTACGGTGGACGAATACCTCGCGGCGCTCGACGTACTAGGCGAGCAGGCGGGCGAGTCCGAGGACGGTCCGGACGAACGCGCCGAAACCGTATTGGCGGCGCTCTACGATTACGCCGAGGCGATCGTTCCCGAGCGCGACTGACGAACCTAGCGAGACGAGCACATGACCCCTACACGCGGATTCACCACCGAGATCGTTCACGCCGACCGTGCATTTGGCTCGGAAGATGGAAGCCTTCACAAACCGATCCACGCCGCTTCCCAATACGGTTTCGACAAGGTCGAGGACCTCATCGCGGTTTTTCAGGGCACGAAAAAAGGCCTCTACAGCTATTCCCGCCAAGGTACGCCGACCACCGCGGCGCTGGAAGCGAAGCTCACGCGCATGGAGCAGGGAGTCGGCGCCGTCACCTTCGCGACCGGTATGGCGGCAATCTCTGCGGTGTTCTGCACCCTGCTGCGCGCGGGAGACCACATGGTCGCCAGCCGCGCCGTGTTCGGCAACACCAACAGTCTTTTCGGCACGCTTGGCGATCTGGGCGTTACGGTGACCAGGGTGGATGCGACTGACGCGGCGCGTGTGGCCGAGGCGATCACGCCGGCCACCCGGTTGGTTTTCGTCGAGACGGTCGCCAATCCCGGCACGCAGATCGCCGATGTCGAAGCCATCGGTCGGCTCTGCCGGGAACGCGGGGTGCTGTTCGTGGTCGACAACACGATCCTTTCGCCGCACCTGTTTCGCCCAGGCGTGGTGGGTGCGGGCCTGGTCATCCATTCCCTGACCAAGTCGATCGGCGGGCACGGCAACGCGCTGGGTGGTGCGGTGATCGACACCGGTGCGTTCGACTGGTCCGCGTACCCCAACATCAGCGATGTCTACCGCAAAGGCGACGCACGGCAATGGGGCCTTACCCAGATTCGCAAGAAAGGGCTGCGCGACATGGGGGCGACCTTGTCGTCGCAACATGCCCATGCGATTGCCGTAGGCGCCGAAACCTTGTCACTGCGCATGACCTATGCCAGCGCGTCGGCGCTCGAACTCGCGCGCTTTCTCGAGAGCCATCCCGCGATTTCCCGGGTCATCTATCCGGGTCTGGAGTCGCATCCGCAGCACGCAATCGCCACCCGTCTTTTCAAGGCCGCGGGCTGGCTGCTGGCTTTCGAGCTTCGCGATGGCAGCGACTGCCTGCCATTCCTCGATCGCTTGAAAGTGTCGGTCAAGGCGACCGGCCTGGGCGACACGCGCACACTGGTGATTCCGGTGGCGCACACCATTTTCTGGGAAGCCGGCGCTGCCGTTCGGGCAGAAATGGGGATCGGCGACGGCATGGTCCGCCTGTCTGTCGGATTGGAGGAAACGGCGGATCTGATCGACGATTTCCGACAGGCGCTGGAAGGTTGAATCGTCCATCCGCGACATAAAAAAAGGCCTCTTGCAAGAGGCCTTTTTTTCAAGCGCTACAGAGGCGCGATCCGCGATCAGCTGACGTGCTTGCCAATCAGCGAGGCCAGTTCGAACATCGAGACCTGGTCCTTGCCGAAGATCGCCTTCAGCTTGGCATCTGCGTTGATGTTGCGCTTGTTGGCTTTGTCCTGCAGGTCGTGCTTCTTGATGTACGTCCAGAGCTTGCTCACCACTTCGGTACGCGGCAGGGGGGTGTTACCCACCACTGCAGCCAGCTCGGCGCTGGGCGTGAGTGCCTTCATGAAGGCCGCGTTCGGGGTGCGCTTGGCAGCAGCGGCCTTCTTGGCCGGGGCCTTCACAGCAGCTTTGGTTGCAGGCGCGGCGTCTTTCGTCGCCGGTGCTTTAGCCGGCGCTTTTTTTGCAGTTGCCATGATCTTCTTCCTAGGAAAGTTGGTGTCGTCACCAGCGAGAAAACCATCTCTCCACTGGCTGCGCGCATGCTACTGGAGAAAAAACGCGTTTCCAAGCGGAACTCCGTTTTTTTCAGGCTGTGACAAGGCATTGTTGCGCTCGACCGCCCAGAGGCGGCGAATGCGACGTGCGTCGTGATTCAAAATACGGTAAATGCGCCTAGGGCGTTGCCTGCAATGAAAGAGTGCTTCGATGAAGACAGCCGCTATTCCACCTTCAGTTGACGCCGAGCAAGCGCGGCATGTTTTCGTGTATGGAACCTTGCGCCGAGGGGAGGCGAACGATATCAACCGGCTGTCGCCTGCGCCGATTTTCGTCGCGGACGCGAGTCTGGCCGGAACGCTCTATCCGATGGGCTGGTATCCCGGACTGGTGCTCGGCGGCTCTTCGCAGGTTGTCGGCGAGATCTACCGCATCACACCGCAACTCGAAGAGCAACTCGATCTGATCGAAGGACTGCTTCCGGAGCCGACCGGTGAATATTCGAAGACCGACGTTCGTGTGGAGGTGAGCGGCACGGCGCTCGATTGTTTCGTGTACGAAATTGCACCAGCGTTGGTCGGTCATCTGGAACCACTTGCTGACGGCGACTGGGTTCAGCGACCGGGGGCGTAACAAGGTGCGGTGATAAAATTCGCAATTGAGCCTTCTGGGCGGTCAGTGAGCCGTTTTGAGGGTAAGACGTACGAATTGGTCGCTAGGACGTAGGTCGCACAGTCCAGCCTGTGGCTCGCACTTCCACTGCCTAGCCGAGGCAATTCCGCGCCACCAGCCCACCCTTGCCAAAGCGCGGACCTCCGCGCTTTTTGTTTTCCCATCCGTTTTGCCTTCGGCCGCTCGCCAATCGCATTCCGCAATTTCCGCACGCCATGATCCAGATCACGCTACCCGACAACTCGCAGCGCAGCTTCCCCGGCCCGGTCACCGTCGCCGAGGTCGCCCGTTCCATCGGACCCGGCCTGGCCAAGATGACGATCGCCGGCAAGGTCGATGGCCAGCTCGTCGACGCGAGCGACACCATCGACCGGGATGCGCGCCTGCAGATCATCACGCCCAAGGACGCCGAAGGCGTCGAGATCATCCGCCACTCCACCGCGCATCTGGTGGGGCATGCGGTCAAGCAGTTGTATCCGACCGCCCGCATGGTCATCGGCCCGGTGATCGACGAAGGCTTCTACTACGACATCGCCTACGACCGACCCTTCACGCCCGAGGACATGGGCGCGATCGAAGCGCGCATGAAGGAACTCATCGCGCAGGACTACGAGGTCGTCAAGAAGGTCACGCCGCGGGCGGAAGTGATCGAGGTGTTCAAGTCGCGCGGCGAAGAGTACAAGCTCCGCCTCGTCGAAGACATGCCTGACGAGCAAGCCATGGGCCTGTACTACCACCAGGAGTACGTCGACATGTGCCGGGGCCCGCACGTGCCCAACACGCGCTTCCTCAAGGTCTTCAAGCTCACCAAGCTGGCTGGCTCCTACTGGCGTGGCGATGCCAAGAACGAGCAACTGCAACGCATCTATGGCACCGCCTGGGCCGACAAGAAGGATCTCGAGGCCTACGTGCTACGGATCGAGGAAGCGGAAAAACGGGATCACCGCCGGCTCGGCAAGGAACTCGATCTTTTCCACATCGACGATGTCGCCCCAGGCGTCGTGTTCTGGCACCCCAAAGGTTGGGCGGTGTGGCAGGCGGTCGAACAGTACATGCGCCAGGTATACCGGGAGACCGGATACCAAGAGGTCAAGGGTCCCCAGATCCTGGACCGGAGCCTGTGGGAGAAGACGGGTCATTGGCAGAACTACCGTGAAAACATGTTCACGACGGAGTCGGAGAAGCGTGACTATGCGCTCAAGCCGATGAACTGTCCCGGACATGTGCTGATTTTCAAGAGCGACCTGCGCAGCTACCGCGACTTGCCGCTGCGCTATGGCGAGTTTGGCCAGTGCCACCGAAACGAACCGTCGGGCGCGTTGCACGGAATCATGCGCGTTCGGGGTTTCACGCAGGACGATGGTCACGCCTTCGTGACCGAGGACCAGATCCTCGATGAAGTGGTGGACTTCACCGCGAAACTGCAGGCGGTCTACCAGGATTTCGGGTTCACCGACATCCTCTACAAGATCGCCACCCGGCCGGAACACCGTGTCGGCTCGGACGATCTGTGGGACAAGGCGGAGCACGCGTGCGTGGAAGCGCTCAAGCGGTCAGGTGTCGATTTCATCATCTCGCCGGGCGACGGTGCCTTCTACGGCCCGAAGATCGAATACACCCTGCGTGATGCGATCGGGCGGCACTGGCAGTGCGGCACCATCCAGGTCGACTTCAACACCGCGGAGCGCCTCGGAGCAGAGTACGTCACCGAATCGAACGGCCGCGCGCATCCGGTGATGCTGCATCGCGCGATCGTCGGCAGTCTGGAGCGTTTTATCGGCATGCTGATCGAGCACCACGCGGGAGCCATGCCGGCGTGGCTGGCGCCGGTGCAGATATCGGTGCTCACGATCACCGACAACCAGGCCGAATATGCGCGTGATGTGGTGAAAACACTGCGAGCTCAAGGCCTTAGGGTGCAGCTCGACATGCGCAACGAAAAAATTAACTATAAAATACGGGAGCATTCACTGCAAAAGCTGCCATATATCCTTGTCGTCGGCGATAAGGAAATGGCAGCTGGTGCCGTCGCAGTGCGCGCCCGGGGCGGTGTTGACCTCGGTGCGATGTCGGTAGCCTCTTTCGTCGAGAAAGTAACGTCCGACATAGCTCTCAAGAACTGATGTTTCGATCTTTCGCAGCCGGTTCGTTGGTGCGTGTTGCAGACGGTTTTTGCTACGTTCTCGTAGCACTTCATAAGGACTAGAGCCATCGCTACTGAATTTCGTGACCGTCGCCATCGCGAGGAACGCAAGCACCGTCTGAACCGTGAAATCATGGCGCCTGAAGTGCGCCTTTCCGGACCTGAGAACGAGCCTTTGGGTATCGTCAGCCTATCCGAAGCCCTTCGGATGGCCGGCGAACTGGATGTCGATCTGGTGGAAATTGCCGCTACGGCAAGCCCGCCGGTTTGTCGGCTGATGGACTACGGCAAGTTCAAGTACCAGGAGCAGAAACGCGCTGCCGAGGCAAAAGCGAAGCAGACGGTCATCGAGATCAAGGAAATCAAATTCCGGCCCGGTACTGACGACGGCGACTACAACATCAAGATGCGCAACATCCGTCGCTTTCTGGACGAAGGCGACAAGTGCAAGATCACGCTGCGATTCCGCGGTCGCGAGATCACGCACCAGGAAATCGGCATGGCCTTGCTCAACCGCATCCGTGCCGATCTTGCCGATACCATCCTGATCGAGCAGTTTCCAAAGCTCGAAGGCCGTCAGATGATCATGATGATCGCGCCCAGTCGCAAAAAAGCGGCGGCAGCCAAGACGGCAGCGGAAGCTTCGTCAGCGGCGGCCTGATAATCGAATCTGTTCGGCGCGTGCGCCGGACGATCGAAGGAACGGCGCTCGCGCATTTCCTTCGGAGCGGTACCTTACGGTGCCGCACAACAAGTGGCTCGGGGCCTGCAAGTCCGTGAAAACAGTTTTCGCGGCGCCTCACGAGCACAAATCAAGGAGCATTCAATGCCCAAAATGAAGACCAAGAGCAGCGCAAAGAAGCGCTTTCGCGTTCGTCCAGGCGGCACCGTCAAGCGCGGTCAGGCCTTCAAGCGTCACATCCTGACCAAGAAGACCACCAAGAGCAAGCGGAACCTCCGCGGCTCGGTAGCAGTGCACGAGACCAACATGGGCCACATCGCCCAGATGCTCCCGTTTGCTGGCCTGTAATCAACTCGACGAACAAGGAGTACTTCCATGCCTCGCGTCAAACGTGGTGTAACGGCTCGCGCCCGCCACAAAAAAGTTCTCAAGCTCGCCAAGGGCTTCCGCGGTCGTCGCGGCAATGTCTTCCGCATCGCCAAACAGGCGGTGATGAAGGCAGGCCAATACGCCTACCGTGACCGCCGCACGAAAAAGCGTGTGTTCCGCCAGCTGTGGATTGCCCGTATCAACGCCGCTGCGCGTGAACTGGGCATCACCTACAGCCAGTTCGCGAACGGCCTGAAGAAGGCAGCCATCGAGATCGACCGCAAAATGCTGGCCGATCTCGCGGTGCACGACAAGGCTGCTTTCGGCAGCATCGTGGAACAGGTCAAGGCCAAACTGGCGGCTTGATTGTTCGACGCCGGACCGGTCGCTTCGGCAACTGGTCCGCGCACAACATTTGAGGGCTAGGGCTTGTCATGAGCACTAGCCTTTTTTCATTTTTGAAAAAGCATCTATGAACGAGTTGGACGCGCTGGTTTCCAGTGCCTCGCAGGCATTCTCCGGCGCCGCCAC
>JAKONS010000419.1 GCA_022701845.1 Burkholderiaceae bacterium | reverse complement strand
CCGGTGCCGAAATCGTCCAGCGAGAAGCCCACGCCGTGGGCCTTCAGCGCGGTCATCTTGGCGATGATGTCTTCCACGTCGTTGAGCAGCAGGCTCTCGGTCAGCTCGATCTTCAGCAGGTCGGCGCGGGCGCCGGTGCGCTGCAGCACCGACAGCACGCTGTCGACGAAATCGACCTGCCGGAACTGCCGTGCGCTCACGTTCACCGCCATGCTCAGCCCGGCGGTCTCCGGCGCCGCGCCCCACGCCACCAGCTGGCGGCAGGCGGTCTCCAGCACCCACAGGCCGATCGGCAGGATCAGCCCGGTCTGCTCGGCGAGCGGGATGAATTCGCCCGGCGCGACCATGCCGCGCACCGGATGGCGCCAGCGCAGCAGCACTTCCACGCCCATCAGCCGGTTCTCGTGGTCGATCACCGGCTGGTAGTACAGCAGCAGCTCGTCGTGCGCGATGGCGTTGCGCAGATAGGCCTCCAGGGCCGAGCGGGCGCTGACCGCCTCCTGCATGTCGGGGTGGAAGAAGCACAGCGTGTTGCGGCCAGCGGCCTTGGCCTGGTACATGGCCAGATCGGCGCGCTTCAGCAGGTCGTCGACGCTCTCCACTTCGCCGTCGAACAGCGCGATGCCGACGCTCGGCGTGCTGTGGTGCTGGTAGCCGTCGAGCTGGTAGGGGTGGTTCAGCACCTCCAGCAGGTTCTCCGCCACCGCGCGCACTTTCTCGAGCGCTTCCGGCTCGTCGCCCGGCAGGCCCTCGAGCATCACCACGAACTCGTCGCCGCCCAGGCGCGCCACCGTGTCGGACGAGCGGGCGCAGGTGACGATGCGGTTGGCCACCCGCTCCAGCAGCGAGTCGCCGACGTCGTGGCCCATGGTGTCGTTCAGGTCCTTGAAGTTGTCCAGGTCGATGAACAGCAGCGCGCCGCGCTGGCCCCGGGTGCGGCAGCGGCCGAGCGCGCTCACCAGGCGGTCGAGCAGCAGGCGGCGGTTGGGCAGGCCGGTGAGCGCGTCGTAGAAGGCCAGGCGCTCGATCTCGTCTTCCACCCGCTTGCGCTCGGTGATGCTGCGGCCGATGCCGCGGTAGCCGCGGAAGCGGTGCGTCGCGTCGAAGATCGGCGCGCCGCTGATCGACACCCAGTACACCTCGCCGTTGCCGTCGAGCCGCTGCAGCTCCAGGTCGTGGAACACCTCGTGCGCGTCCAGCGTGGCGCGGTGCCGGGCCCAGTCGGCCTCGGTCATGTTGAGCGCGCCCAGGTCCCAGCGGGTCAGGCCGATGTTGTCTTCCTTGGGCATGCCGATCTCGGTGTCGGAATAGCCCTCGAAATGCGCGAAGCGGTGCTGGTCGTCGAGCTCCCAGTACCAGTCGGACGAGAGCTCGGTGAGCGCCCGGAAGCGCGCCTCGCTCTGCCGCAGCGCCGCGTCGGTGCGCTTGTGCGGCGTGATGTCCATGTGGGCGCCGACGATGCGCAGCGGCGAGCCGTCGGCCGCGCGCTGCATCACCTTGCCGCGGTCGAGCAGCCAGACCCAGCTGCCGTCGCGGTGGCGCACCCGGTATTCGGCCTCGTGCACCGCGGCGTCGCTCTCCCAGTGCTGCGACACCGCCGCGCGCAGGCGCCCGGTGTCCTCGGGGTGCACCAGCCGGCGCCACTCCTCCGGGCCGTCGCCGACCTCGCCGATCGGGATGCCCAGCATCTCGTGCCAGCGCCGGTTGAAGTGGATGCGGCGCGCCGCCACGTCCCAGTCCCAGAGGCCGATGTTGGCGCCCTCCAGGATGAAGTCCAGGCGCTCGGCATGCGAGCGCTGGGCCTGCAGGTCGTCGTCGTGGCTGATCTGGCGGCGCTGCCGGCGGCGCTGGAACAGATGCAGCATCACCCCGCAGGCGAGCGCGGTGCAGACGAAGCCGGCCGCCACCGCGATGGTCCGGCTGCGCCAGCCGGCGTAGATGGCCGACAGCGAGCGGGCGCCCACCAGGTACAGCGGCTGGTTCAGCTCCACCGCGTCGACATGCACCTGGTAGCGCGCTAGCAGGCGGTCGCGGTCCGGCATCTCCGGCGGGTCGCCGGTGCCGTCCATGCCGGAGGCGCTGCCCAGCACCGTGCCGTCGCGGGTGGCCAGCGTCAGCCGCATGTCGGAGGCGTAGATGATCGAGGACAGCATCGCGTCCATGCGCCGGTCGTCGAACACCGCATAGGCGATACCGGCGAAGGCGCCGGCGCCGTCCAGCAGGGTACGCACCACCACCATGCCCGCCGGATCGTCGCCCGGCGCCCGCGGCATCGCCGACGCCAGCCGGCTGACGCGCAGCGCCGCTGCCTCGGCGGTGTGTTCGCGCGCGGCGGTGAAGAACGCCTGCGTCGCCACGCTGCGGCCGACCCGCCCGGGATCGGTCGCGGCGCGCACCCGGCCGTCGGCGTCGGCCAGCTGCAGGTGCTGCACCGCCGGCATCAGCCGCACCATGGTGCGCAGCCGGCGCGAGATCTGCCCGTCGGCGTCGCCATGGTCGAAAGTCTGGGGGTCGTCGCGGATGCCGTCGAGGGCGCCGCCGACGCCGGTCAGCTGCGAGCGCAGCCGGTCGTCGAGGATGCGGACCTGGGATTCGAGCCGCCGCCGCTCGTACTGGCCGATGCGGGTGCGCTCCAGGTAGGTGGCGTAGGCGCCGTAGCCGCCCACCAGCAGCAGCGCCAGGATCAGCACCGCCCATTCGTAGAAACCGCGCCCGAAACGCCGGGGGCCGCGCTTCTCGCGCGACGACGCTGGCGCCAGCACCGGCATCAGGTGGGCGCCGAGGCGCGAGCCCTCAGCAGTAATCGGATCGGCACGGCGCGTTCCCCTATGAAACAAAGGGCGTTTTCGGTATCCCCTTGTCACGAAATTTTGAGTTTACACGGGATGGCGGACTACTTCGTCCGTGCTGCGGGCCCTTGGCGGAGACGCAACGCCGATGCCCATAGCCGGGCACGAACGCGCGATCGGCGTGCAGGAAAACCCGCATATCGCCCGATGCGGTGCGCGCGGCGCCCGCGCGTGCCGGAATCCGCCCGCCACCGCTGGCATGAAGACTGCGTCTGCATGCGCATGCAACACCCCATCGCCCGCCTT
>JAKONS010000415.1 GCA_022701845.1 Burkholderiaceae bacterium | reverse complement strand
GTTGCGCGGCACCAGCAGCCGGCCGTAGGCGCGGGTGGCTTCCTCGGCCATCCAGGCGGTGTTGTCGGCCGAGGTGGCGACCTCGCCCAGCGCCTCGGCCAGCGGCTTGCCCTGCTCCAGCGTCATCAGCCGGGCGATGTCGTGCTGGCGTTCGCGCAGCAGGGCGACGGCGCGCTGCATCACCGCGGCGCGCTCGTACCCGGTCTTGCGGCGCCAGATCTCGAAGCCCAGCACGGTGGAGGCCAGCGCGGCGTCGAGGCCGGCGGCGTCGATCAGGTCGACGGTGCCGATGGTCTCGCCGGTGGCCGGGTTGCGGATGTCGGCCGGGGTGGTGCCGGGGCCGGCGTACCAGTCGCCGGCGATGTGGGAGCGTGCGTGCAGGGTCATGGCGGGCAATACCTCAGGCGGCGGGCCGCAGGCGCACCAGCTGCTTGCCGATGTTGGCGCCGGCCAGCATGTCGATGAAGGCCCGGGGCGCGTTCTCCAGCCCTTCGGCGATGGTCTCGCGGTAGTGCAGCCGGCCCTGGGCATAGGCGGCGGCCAGGCCGGCGGTGGCCTGCGGCCACAGGTCCTTGTGGTCGGACAGCACGAAGCCGCGCACCGTCACCCGGCGGTTGAACACCTCGCGCAGGTTCTGCAGGCGGTAGGGCTCGGTGGCGTTGTATTGCGACACCAGCCCGCACAGCGGAATGCGCGCGAAGTTGTTGCACAGCGGCAGCACCGTGTCGAGGATCTCGCCGCCGACGTTGTCGAAATACACGTCCACGCCCTGCGGCAGCGCGCGGCGCAGCGCGTCGGCGAAATCCGGCGCGCGGTAGTCGACGCAGTCGTCGAAGCCGTAGGCCGAGCGCACCAGTTCGCACTTGGCCGGCCCGCCGGCGATGCCGACCGCGTGGCAGCCGTGCAGCTTCGCCAGCTGCCCGACCACGCTGCCCACCGCGCCCGAGGCGGCCGACACCAGCACCGTCTCGCCCGCCTGCGGCCGGCCGAAGGCGTTCAGCCCGACCCAGGCGGTGATGCCGGTGGAGCCGAGCGCGCCGAGGTAGGCGGTGGCCGGCGCCGCCGCGGTGTCGATGTGCTGCAGCTCGCCCGGCGCGGCGACGCTGAAATCCTGCCAGCCCAGCCGGCCGACCACCCAGTCGCCGGGCGAGAAGCCGCCGGCGTCCCCCTCGATCACCTGGCCGACGGTGCGGCCGACCAGCACGTCGCCGATCGCCATCACCGGCGCGTAGGAATCCTTTTCCTCCATGCGCATGCGGATGTAGGGATCGACCGAGAGCACGTCGTTGCGCACCAGCAGCTGCCCGGGGCCGGGCCGGGCCACCGGCACCGTGGCGAGCCGGAAGCAGTCGACCGTCGGGATGCCGACGGGGCGGCGGGCATAGACGATCTGGCGCTGGGTGGTCGGCAGGGAGTCGGGGGTGATGGGCATGGCGGGAGTCGGTGGGAGGCGGTGGAAGGCGGTGGGAGATGGGTCAGCCGATGGTGATGTTGGCGTCGCGCACCAGCTTCTGCAGCAGCTCGCGCTGGCGCGCCAGCCAGGTGGTGAATTCGGCGGTGCCGTTGGCCACCAGCACCGTGCCCTGCGGCGCGATGGCGGCGGCCAGCGCCGGGTCCTTGGCGGCCTGCGCCACCGCGGCCTGCATCTGGTGGATTGGGCCTTCCGGCGTGCCGGCGGCGGCGAACAAGCCGAACCAGTCGTCCATGTCGTAGCCGGGAAAACCGCGCTCGGCGATGGTCGGGATGTCGGGGTAGGCGGCCAGGCGGGCGGCGCTGGTCACCGCCAGCATGCGGGTCTTGCCGGTGGCCAGGGTGCCGCGCGCGGTCGAGGTGGTGATGAGCGCGGAATCGATCTGCCCGCCCATCACGTCGCGCGCCGCATCGGCGCCGCCGCGGTAGGGCGTGTGCAGCAGCCGCACATTGGCGCGCTGCTGCAACAGGGCCAGCGCCAGGTGGCCCATGGCGCCGGAGGGCGGCGTGCCGCACGAGACCGAGGCCGGCCGGGCGCGCACCACCGCCAGGAATTCCTCGAAGGTCTGCGCCGGGAAATCCGCCCGCACCACCAGTGCCTGCGGCGCCCGCACCGCCAGCGTCACCGGCAGGAAGGCGGTGCGGTAGTCGAAGGGCAGGTCCTTGATCAGCACCGGGTTGGTGAGCTGGTTGGCGGCGTCCCAGATGAAGGTGTAGCCGTCCTTCGGCGCGCCCAGCACCGCACCGGCGGCGACGACCGCGTTGCCGCCGGTGCGGTTCTCGATGGTCAGCGGCTGGCCGAGGATGTCGCCGACCCGCTGGCCCACCGCCCGCGCCGAGGTGTCGGCCGCGCCGCCGGCCGAGAACGGCACCACGATGCGCACCGGCCGGGTCGGCCATGCCGCCGGCGCCTGGGCGAAGGCGCCGCCGGGCAGCAGGCCCGCCGCGAGGCCGGCCAGCAGCGCCTGGCGCCGGGAGGAATGGAATGCGCCGAGCGCGACGGTTGCTGGGGCCACGACTTTGTCTCCGTTGTGTTGCGCGTTCCGTCTTGCAGAACGTCGTTCTTTTGAGTTTGGAGCGTGCCTGCGCCTTGTGCAAGATGGCCGAGGGTTTGTCCCGGTGGGCCTTGCCCTACCCTGCCCTGCCCTGCGCCGGGCGGGCTCAGCCGATGCGGCCGGTCAGCTGCGCGGCGGCCTGGAGCACCGCCGGGATGTGGATGTCGCTGTAGCGGCTGGCGGGCATGGTCAGGGTGAGCGCCGCGCCGATGCCGCCGTCGACCCGGAACACCGGCGCCGAGATGCCCGCCACGTCGGCCAGCCGGTCGCCGGTGGCGGC
>JAKONS010000399.1 GCA_022701845.1 Burkholderiaceae bacterium | reverse complement strand
GCCGCGCTGATGCGCAGGCGGTCCAGGCCCTGGAAGGTGGTTTCCACATCGCGGTAGAAGGACCGGCCCTCGGCGGTGGGCACCAGCCGGCCGCGCACCCGGTCGAACAGGGCGAAGCCGGTGGTCTTCTCGAGCTCCCCGATGCTGCGGCTGACGGCCGGCTGGGTGATCTGCAGCAGCTCGGCGGCGCGCGATGCGGAGCCGGTGACCATCACCGCGCGGAACGCTTCGACCTGCCGGAAGTTCATCGTGACCTATCAGGTTCAGGCATGGCCATGCCCGGTTTCGTCATTGCTTGTAATCCGGGCGGATTCTAAAGTTTGCGCTGTCGAACCCTTGCCGACGCCGACGGAACTCCCCTCATGCACCCTTCTTTGAAACGCCGCGAACTGCTGGCCGGCAGCAGCGCCTTCGCCTGCCTGGCACTCGCCGGCACCGCCCGCGCCGATGCGCCCTACCCCGACCGCCCGATCCGGCTGATCGTGCCGTGGTCGGCCGGCGGCAGCACCGACGTGCTGGCGCGCGCGGTCGGGCAGAACCTGGGCGACCTGCTGGGCAAGCCGGTGGTGGTCGACAACCGCCCGGGTGCGTCGGGCCGCCTGGGCATCGACGCGATGGCCAAGGCGCCGGCCGACGGCTACACCGCCGCGGTCATCGAGCTGGCGCATGCGATCGCGCCGTCGGTGTTCCAGAAGATGTCCTACGACGTCATGAACGACACCGCCGCGGTGTCGATGCTGGGCCAGTCGCCGCTGATCCTGTTCGTCGATGCCGACAGCTACCGGCCGGGCCAGTACGCGCAATTCGTGGCCGATGCGCGCAAGTCGGCCACGCCGTTCGCCATCGCCACCAGCGGCAACGGCAGCATCAGCCACCTGGCCGCCGGGCTGTTCTCGAAGGAGACCGGGCTGCCGCTGGACCTGATTCCCTACAAGGGCTCCGCGCCCGCCCTCACCGACGTGGCGGCCAAAGTGGTGAAAGGGCATTTCTGCACCCTGGCCAGCGCCAGCGCCTTGCTGGGCGCCGGCAAGATCGTGCCGCTGATGGTCTCCGGCAACCGGCGCATCGCGCAGTTGCCGCAGACGCCGTGCGCCTCGGAGCTGCGGCTGTCGCGCATGGATTTCGGCCAGTGGTGGGCGCTGGTGGTGCCGGCGCGCACGCCGAAACCGGTGGTCGACGCGCTGTACCGCGCCACCGCCGCCACGCTGAACGACAAGCGGGTGCAGGCGCGCATCTCGGCGCTGGCCATCGACCTGGGCGCGCGGGCGCCGGACGACACCATGGCCTTCGTGCGTGCCGAAGCCGCGAAGTGGGCCAAGGTGACGGCCGAGCTCGGCATCAAGCCCGAATGACGGCGCCGACAGCGATGACCTTCGCCGACAACCCGCCACGGCAGACACCCGACATGCACCAGGGCAGCGACCGATTCCGCAGCCTGTCTCCGGCGGTATGGCGCGCCTCGACGGTGCTGTTCGACACGGTGGACGACTTCACCGCGCGCAAGGAGCGCCTGTTCGACGGCTACACCTACGGCGTCACCGGCACGCCGACGACCCGCGTGCTGGAGGAGCGCATCGCCGCCCTGGAAGGCGCACGGCACTGCGTGGTGGCGCCCTCCGGCCAGGCGGCGCTGTGCCTGGTGGGGCTGTCGCTGCTGGGCGCCGGCGACCATGTGCTGATCGCCGATGCGGCCTACGGGCCGCTGCGCACCTTCGCGCGTGATTACCTGCAGCGCTTCGGCATCGACTGCGAAACCTACGACCCCGCCGCCGGGGGCGAGCTGGCGGAGCGCTTTCGGCCGAACACCCGGGTGGTGTTCCTGGAGTCGCCGGGTTCGATCACGATGGAGATGCAGGACATCCCGGCCATCGTGCGGGCCGCCCGCGCGGCGGGGGTGCTGACGGTGCTCGACAACAGCTGGGCCTCGCCGCTGGGGTTCCAGGGCGTGCCGGCGGGGGTGGACGTGGTGGTCGAGGCGGCGTCCAAGCTGTTCGGCGGGCACTCCGATCTGCTGCTGGGCTCGATCGCCACCGACAGCCGCGCGCTGTACGAGAAATTCCGCACCGCGCAGAGCGTGCTGGGCCAGGCGGTGAGCCCGGACGACTGCTTCCTCGCGCTGCGCGGGCTAGACACCTTCGCGCTGCGGTATCGGCACCAGTGCGCTTCGGCGCTGGAGGTGGCGGCGCGCCTGGCCGCCCATCCGCTGGTCGATTCGGTGCTGTTTCCGCCGTTGCCGCACAGCCCGGGGCACGAGCGCTGGGCAGCGGCTTTCACCGGCGGGAGCTGCGTGCTGTCCTTCGTGCCGAAGTTGCAGTCGGCCGCGCAGGTGCGCAGCCTGTTCGGGGCGCTGAAGGTGTTCCAGATCGGCGCCAGCTGGGGCGGTGTGCACAGCCTGGCGGCGTTCTATCCGGAGGCGGAACAGGCACGGCGGCGCTTTTGCGCTGTGCGCGGCGGAATCGTGCGTTTGTCGGTGGGCTTGGAGCCGATCGACCAGTTGCTGGGCGACCTGGAACAGGCGATTGCCGCAGCGCGATCGGCCTGAAGCCGCAGGCACGATCGCGGGGGTGTGTGCGGCCGGTAGCGGGCGGGCATGCCACCCGCCACCGGCCACATCGCCTCGCTTACGGATTGACGATCTTGAACAGCGTCGTCGGCAGCGAGGCCGGGCTCGACGGCTTGTACCAGCTCATGTCCTGGATGCGCGACGAGGTGACGTAGACGCTGCCGTCCGGCGCCTGCGACAGCGTGTCGGGCCAGCGCAGCGACGGGCTTTGCACCAGCATGCGCACGCTGCCGGCGGCGTCGCGCACCTTCACCGAATCGTCTTCCGGCGAGGTCAGGAACAGCCGGCCGTCGCGGCCGAACAGGATGCCGTCGACCGGGCCGTTGTCGCCCACCTTCTCCACCATCGACGGCAGGCGGCTCTGCGCGGCCATGTCGGTCAACGCGCGGGTCGGCACGCGGTACAGCGTCTTGCCCTTGATGGCCTGCCAATACAGCATCGCGCCGTCGGCCGACAGCGCGATGCCGTCGGCCGAGAACTCCACGCCGCGGCCGTCGGGCCGGCGCAGCACCTGGCCGTCGGCCTTGACGTTCACCGTCTTGTCGACCTGGGTGCTCGGGTCGCCGTCGAGCACCCGGCGGGCCGAGCCCTGCACCAGGTCGACCACCACGATCGCACCCTTGGCGCCGGAGTCGGTGATGTAGCCGGTGCGGCCGTCGGGGCTGAAACGCACGTCGTTGAGGTAGCTGCCGTTGGGCGCGATCTTCTCGTCGAAGGCGATGGTCTTGACGACCTGGTTGCTGGCGAGGTCGATCTTCACCAGCTTCGGGCCCATCGGCACCACCGGGCCCTGGGCCGGCGCGGCGGCATCCAGCGCCCACAGGAAGCCCTGGTGGTCGACCACCACGCTCTGCACGCAGACGAAGTGGTCGGCCGCCGTCATCTGGTCCTTGCGCGCATTGCGCCAGGCGTTCCACTCGGCATTGGGGAAGGCCCGGGTGGTGCCGTCGAGCATCACTTCGGCGACCGACACCGGCGCGTCGTCCGACCAGCGCGGGAAGTTGACGAAGACGCGGCCTGCCGGCGACACGGTCACGCCGGTCACCTGGTGGTCGAAGCGGGCCACTTCCTGCAGCTGGGCGGCGCCGCCGGCGCGCGGCGCTGCGGCCATCGGAGCCGACGGCCCGGTCTGGGCGCAGCCGGCCAGGAAGGTGAGCGCAGCGGCGCAGCCCGCGAGCAGCATGCCGCGGCCGGGGAGGATGGGGTGTTGGGTCGGTGACATCGCGTCTGCGTTTCTGAAAAAAAGTGAAGGCCGCGAACGTACGGGCGCGGCCTGCACGGGCCTGTCAGCCCACGCCTCCAGCGCGGGTCGGTGCCTGTCTGCCGCGAACCGCGCGAACCGCCGTGCGGGCGGCAGAATGCGGCCGCGGACCGATGTCCGCCCATCGAGAGAACCCCTTACGCTACCTGGTCGTCGGTACCAGCGGATCCGGTAAATCGACCTTCGCGCAAGCGCTCGCGGCGGCGGTCGGCTGCCCGCATGTCGAGCTGGACGCGCACTACTGGGGCCCGGGCTGGCAGCCGGTGCCGGCCGCGCGGTTCGCGCAGGCGGTGGCCGAGGCCACCCGCGGCGAGCGCTGGGTGGTCGATGGCAACTACAGCGCGGTGCGCAAGCTGCTGTGGTCGCGCGCCACCCATGTGGTGTGGCTGAACTACGGCCGCGCCACCGTGTTCGCGCGGGTGTTCCGGCGCACGCTGCACCGGGCATTCAGCCGTGCGCCGCTCTGGCACGGCAACCGGGAGTCGCTGCGCAGATCCTTCCTGTCGAAAGACTCGATCCTGCTGTGGTCGCTGACTACCTTCGACAAG
>JAKONS010000384.1 GCA_022701845.1 Burkholderiaceae bacterium | reverse complement strand
ACAATTAACGTCTTTTTCGCAGCGGAGCCCGCGTTTTGACCTCCATGTCTTCGTCAGCCGATTTCGAGTCCATGTTCGAGCTGGCGCCCACCTCCCTCTGGCTGGAAGACTTCAGTGGCCTCAAGGCCTTGCTCGACGGCTGGCGCGCCGACGGTGTGCAGGATCTGCGCAGCTGGCTGCAGGCCGACCCCGAGCGCCGCCATGCCTGCATGGCCAGCCTGCGGGTGTTGAAGGTGAATCAGCGAACGCTCGAACTGTTCGCAGCCGCCAGCCAGGCCGAACTGGTGTCCCGTCTTGGCGAGGTGTTCCGCGACGACATGGCTGACAACGTCATCCACGAGCTCTGCCAGCTCTGGGAGGGCAAGGGCGGCTTCGAGAACCAGACGGTGAACTACGCGCTGGACGGCCGCCGTCTCGACGTGTCGATACGCGCGCGCATCCTGCCGGGACACGAAGCGCTCTGGGACCGTGTGCTGGTGTCGCTCGACGACATCACCGACCGGTTCGCGGCCGAGCGCTATGCGCGCAGCCTGTTCGAGCATTCGCCGGTTTCGCTTTGGGTGGAGGATTTCAGCCAGGTCAAGCGCCTGATCGACGAGGCGCGCAGCCAGGGCATTCGGGATTTCGCCACCTTCATCAAGGTGCACCCCGAATTCATCACCCGCTGCATGCAGGAGATCCGGGTGATCGACGTGAACCGCGAAACCCTGCACATGTTCGGCGCCCGCAGCAAGGACGAGCTGCTGTGCAACGTGGGCAAGATCTTCCGCGACGAAATGCACGAGTCGTTTTCGGAGCAGCTGCGCGACCTGTGGGACGGCAAAACGCTGCAGCAGCGCGAGGTGGTGAACTACTCGCTGACCGGCGAGCTGGTGAACATCCACATGCAGTTCTCGGTCATGGACGGCCACCAGGAGCGCTGGGACATGGTGCTGGTGTCGCTGGTCGACATCACCGCCCGCAAGAAGGCCGAGGCCTATCTCGAGTACCTGGGCAAGCACGACGTGCTGACCCAGCTGCGCAACCGTACCTTCTACACCGAGGAACTGGCCCGCCTCACGCGCAAGGGCCCCTGGCCGCTGTCGATCCTGGCGATCGACATGAACAGCCTCAAGCAGGTCAACGACGAGAACGGCCATGCCGCCGGCGACGGCCTGCTGCGGCGCATCGGCGAGGTGCTGACCAAGGCGGTCGATGCGCCGTCGGTCACCGCGCGTATCGGCGGCGACGAATTCGTGGTGCTGATGCCCGGCATCGAGGAGCGCGGCGCGGAGCAGATGCGCGACCGCATCCAGTCGCTGCTCGAGCTCAACAACCAGTTCTACGGTGGCGACCGGGGGCTGCAGCTGAGCCTGTCGATCGGCGTGGCCAGCTGCTATTCGGGCAGCCAGATCGAAGCCGCGCTGCAGCGGGCCGACAAGGCGATGTACGAGGAGAAGTCACGCTTCTACAGCCGCGCCAACGCCAACGGCATCGACCGCCGCCGCCCGCTGACCGACTAATCAGCGTTGGTGCGCGGCGCCGATAGACGGCCATCGGGCGCGCAGTACCGCCCACGACACCAGCCCGACCCCCATCAGCGCAGCCGAGCCGGCGGCCAGCGCGACCGCCGAATCCATCAGCAACGGCGTGAGGATGCCGGCGACCAGGCCGTTGGCGGTCGAGGCCACGCAGGACTGCAGCGACGACGCCATCCCGCGCCGCTCCGGATACAGGTCGAGCACCAGCAGCGTGGTGGCGGGCGATACCAGCGCCCAGCCGAAGGAAAACACGCCGATCAGCGGCAGCGCCCACCAGGCGCGGGTGTCGAACAGCAGGTTGGCCCCCAGATTCAGCGCCGACACGCCGGCCATCACCGCGAAACCCAGCTTGATCTGTGCCACCGGCGTCATCCGGCCCGCCACCCGGCCGCTCAGCCAGGCGCCCGACATGATGCCGCCGATGATCAGGATGAACAGCCAGAAGAACTGCGTCGGCGCCAGGCCGAGCCGGCCGCCGAGAAAGCTCGGCGCAGCCATCACATAGATGAACATGCCGTTGAACGGCAGGCCGGTCACCAGCGTCAGCAGCAGGAAGCGCGCGCTGGAGCCCAGCTGCCGGTAGCCGCGCAGCAGGTTCGATACCTGCAGCGGCTGGCGCTGGGACGGGTGCAGCGTCTCCGGCAGCAGGCGCCAGTTGGCCAGCCACAGCGCCGCGCCGATCGCCGCCAGGAACCAGAACACGCTGTGCCACCCGAGCAGCACCAGGAACCAGCCGCCGATGATCGGGGCGATGGTGGGCGCGATGCCGAAATAGATGGTGATCTGGCTCATCACCTTCTGCGCGCGTGCCGGCGCAAACAGATCGCGCACCACCGCGCGCGACACCACGATGCCGGCGCCGGTCGAGAACCCCTGCAGCGCCCGGAACAGCACCAGCTGCTCCACCGAGCGGGCCAGCGCGCAGCCGATCGACGCCACCACGAAGGCGCCCAGCCCCCACAGCACCACCGGCCGGCGGCCCACCGCATCCGACAGGGCGCCGTGGAACAGCGACATGAAGGCGAAGCCGAACAGATACGCCGACAGGGTCTGCTGCATCTGCACCGGCGTCGCGTTCAGGGCCTGGGCGATGCCGGCGAAGGCCGGAATATAGGTATCGATCGAAAACGGCCCGACCATCGCCAGCACGGCGAGCAGCATGGCGAGTGCCCACTGCGGGCCTTTCCAGAGAGTGGCGGCGTCGGGATGCATCGAAAAAATGGGGGGGATGGGCAGGCCGAGCGGCGGCGGGAGCGAGCGGACACCCGCGCGGCGAGCGGGGGCCGCGATGGTAACCGCACCCCCCTGCGACCCTGTCTCGCACCGCCTGCAAGCCCTCCGGCCGTGCTGCGGCAAAAGCCCGGTCGATGCTGCGTTTAGTTACCATGCTGTGACTTACTTACGAAACCGCCGACCCAAGCGCAGCTAACTCTGTCGAAGGACACCATGACCGCATTCCGCAACCTGAGGATCGGCAGCCGCCTCGCGCTGGCTTTCAGTGCTGTCCTCGTCCTCCTGGCGATCAACGGCGCCGTCGGCGTCTGGCGCCTGAACGAGCTGGCCGACCGCATGCATACGATGGCCACCACCGACATCGAGAAGCAGCAACTCGCCTCGGAGTGGCTCAGCACCGTCAGCCTCAACAGCGTGCGCACCCGCGCCGCGTTGCTCGGCCCGATCGAAAACGTTGCCGGCCTGCAACGCGAAATGGAAGAAACCTCGAAGGTGACGATGCAGCTGCAGAGCCGCCTGACGAACCTGATCGAAACCCCCGAGGGCAAGGCGATGCTGGCGGCGGTCGATACCGCGCGCACCGCGTATCGCACCCCGCGTGGAGAACTGCTCAAGCGCAAGCTCGCCGGCGAGGACGTGACCGCCGGCCTGGCCAGCCTGACGCCGCTGGCCACCGCCTATGTCAACAGCATCACCCTGGTGCAGCAGCGCCAGCTGCGGCGTTACGAGGCCGCACTGGCCGCTGCGGAAGCCGACGCGGCCCACGGCCGGCGGGTGGTGATCGGCACCTGCATCCTGGGCTTGTTGCTGGGCGTGTTCCTGGCGATCGCGCTGGCCCGGTCGATCACCCGGCCGCTGCGCAGTGCCGCAGCGAGCACCCGACGCATCGCCGACGGCGACCTGAGCGAGTCGATCGCCGTCACCGGACGCGACGAGGCGTCCGAGCTGCTCACCGCACTGAAGGAGATGCAGGCCAGCCTGGCGCGGGTGGTGTCGGGTGTGCGGTCCAACGCCGAGGGCGTGGCCAC
>JAKONS010000362.1 GCA_022701845.1 Burkholderiaceae bacterium | reverse complement strand
GTGACCGGCGCGTCGAACGCCACCGCCAGGCCGTTGTTGATCTGGGTCGCGCCCATGCCCAGCGAGGCGGCCACGCCGAACGCGGTGGCGACCACCGCCATCACGTTGAACAGCGGCGACAGCCGCGCCACGAAGCGCCAGGGCAGCGCTTCGGTGGCGGAGCTGACCAGCGGCAGCGCGTTGCGCCGGAAGGTGAAGAACGCGATGGCCAGGCCGACCACGCCGTAGATGGCCCAGGGGTGCAGCCCCCAGTGGAAGAACGCATAGCGCATGGCGACCGCGGCCGCCTCCGGCGTGCCCGCCGCGACACCCGGCGGCGGGTTGCCGAAATGCGAGATCGGCTCGCCCACGCCCCAGAACACCAGCCCGATGCCCATGCCCGCGGCGAACAGCATCGAGAACCAGGCGCCGGTCGAAAACTCGGGTTCGTCGTCCTCGGCGCCCAGCTTCAGATCGCCGAACCGGCTGAAGGCCAGGAAGAACGCCAGCCCCACCAGGCCGAGCACCAGCCACAGGTAGAGCCAGCCGAAGTTGTGGGTGATCTGCTCCAGCGCCGAAGAGAAGATGCGGTCGAAGCTGGCGGGCGACAGCAGCGCCCACAGGATGAGGGCGGCGATGATGCCCGCGGACGCGAAGAGCTGCAAAAGGTGGTTTCCTGTAGGGGGTGGCGGGAGGGCGGGGCTCGCGGCTGGCGCGGCACGGGGGTGCGCGCCGCCCCGGCACGGCGTGGGAGCGGGGCGGCCACGCCGGAAACCTGGACTCTAATTCACCCCCACGTATCCACTGCCGGCAACGAAACCCTGTGACTTTCGAACTCCTCAGCGCATTCGGCAAAAGCTTTCTTTTCGTCATCGCCGCCTTGCTGCCGATCCTCAACCCGGCGGCCACCGCGCCGATCTTTCTCGGCCTGACCGAAGGCGCCACTTCCGCCACCCGGGCCATGCTGGCGCGCCGCATCGCCCGCAACATGTTCTGGCTGCTGCTGGGGGCGATGCTGGTGGGCTCCTATGTGCTCGATTTCTTCGGCATCTCGCTGCCGATCGTGCGGGTCGGCGGCGGCATGATCGTCGCGGCTTCCGCCTGGCGGCTGCTGACCGCCACCCAATCGACCGTCGACAGCCGCAGCGAACTCGCCGAGAGCTTCACCGCCGACATGGCCAGCCGCCAGGCCTTCTATCCGCTGACCTTTCCGGTGTCCTGCGGGCCGGGCTCCATCGCGGCGGCGATCACGGTGGGCGTCTCGCTGTCGGAGGCACGTTTGTCGATGTCGCTGGCCCGCATGGGCGGCGGCGTGCTGGCACTGCTGACGGTGGCCGTGCTGCTGTACCTCGCCTTCCGCTATGCGCAGCAGCTGCTCCGGCCGCTGGGCGAGGCGGGCACGATCATCTTCCTGCGGCTGGCGGCGTTCATCCTGCTGTGCCTGGGCGTGCAGATCGTCTGGGACGGCGTGTACGAACTCGGCGTCGGGCTGCTGCGCGACGGCCTGGCGGCCAGGCCTGTTTGAGCGCCCCGGCCTTCACGTCGCGTGCACCCGCCATCGGCGAGGCTAGAACCGCGGCGTCTTGCCGGTGAACGACGGGTCGTAGCGGCGCATCTGCGAGAGATCGTCCCGGTTGCGCACACCGCATTCCAAGTACTGGGCATGCAGCGTGACCAGCGCGTCGCGGTCCAGCTCCACCCCCAGGCCGGGGGTGGTCGGCACCACCACCGCGCCCTGCTCGAAGCGGATGCGGCCGCCCTTGACCACCTCTTCCTCCTGCCAGGGGTAATGCGTGTCGCAGGCATAGGTCAGATTCGGCACGCTGGCGGCCACATGGGTCATCGCCATCAGGCTGATGCCCAGGTGCGAATTGGAATGCATCGACATGCCCAGACCCCACAGCCGGCACATGCGCGCCAGCGTCTGGGTGGCGCGCAGGCCGCCCCAATAGTGGTGGTCCGACAGCAGCACCTGCACCGCGCCCATCTCGCAGCCCTTGCGGAAATCGTCCATGGTGGTGATGACCATGTTGGTGGCCAGCGGCAGCCGGGTGTGCCGGGCCAGCTCGGCCATGCCGGCCAGGCCCGGGGTCGGGTCTTCGTAGTACTCCAGGATCTCGTCGAGCGCCGGTGCGGCGGCGATGCTGGCGGCCAGCGACCAGTTGGCGTTGGGGTCCAGCCGCAACGGCACGCCGGGAAAGGCCCGGGCCAGCGCCTGCATGCAGGCCACCTCGTGCGACGGCTCGAAGACGCCGCCCTTGAGCTTGATGCTCTGGAAGCCGTACAGGTCGATCATGCGACGCGCCTGCGCCACGATCTGCTCCGGGCTGACGCCCTCGCCCCAGGCATCGGGCGCATACGGCCTGCCGATGTGTTCGGCGTACTTGAAAAACAGGTAGGCGCTGTAGGGCACCGCGTCGCGCACCTTGCCGCCCAGCAGGTCGACTACCGGCGCGCCGACGATCTGGCCCTGCAGGTCGAGCATGCCGACCTCGAAGGTGCTGATCACCTTCGGCGCGTTCTTGGCGGCGTGGGAGCCGGGCGCCAGCTCGAACTCCACCGCGCCGGGGATGGCCTTGACGGTGCCGCGCACCCGCTCCTCCATCGCGTTGAGTGCGAAGGGCGACAGCCCGATCAGCAGCGGGCGCGCCTGCTCCAGCACCTTGAGCATCGGCTCGTCGCCGTAGGTCTCGGAGATGCCGACGCGGCCGTCGCTGGTCTCGATCTCGACGATGGCGCGCAGCGCCCACGGTTCGTGGATGCCGGCGGCGTTGAGCAGCGGGCCGTCGCGAAACGCGATCGGCGTGACCCGTACCTGGGTGATGGTGATGTCGCGTGCCATGGGTGGGTGGGGTCCTCGAAAAAACTTATTCGGCGGTGGCGCCGGACTGGCGCACCAGGTCGCCCAGGCGGGCGGTATCGGCCGCGGTGACGGCGGCCAGTTCGGCCGGTGTGCTGCCGACCACCTGCATGCCGAACTGGGTTTCCAGCTTGCTCCTGATCTCGGGCGACTTCAGCGCCTTGACGATCTCGCTGTTGAGCCGCGCCACCACCGGCTTCGGCGTGCCCTTGGGCGCATACACCGCCTGCCAGGAGACCAGGTCGAGCCCGGGAAAACCGGCCTCGGCGGTGGTCGGCACCTCGGGCGCCAGGGGCGACCGGGTCTTGGTGGTGACCGCCAGGAATTTCAGCTTGCCGGCCTTCACCAGCGGCAGGCCGGCGGTGAGCTGGTCGAACAGGAAGGGCACGTTGCCGGCGGCCACGTCCTGCAGCGCCTGCGGGCTGCCCTTATAGGCGACATGCTGCATCGGCACCTTGATCAGCTCGGCCATCTGCGCGCCGGTGAGATGGGTGGAGGTGCCGGCGCCGGACGACGCATAGGACGCCTTCTCCGGGTTCTTGCGCAGCCACGCGACCAGTTCCTGCATCGTGTTCACGCCGAGATCGGCATTGACCATCAGCACGTTGGGCACATAGGCGATCAGGGTGACCGGCTCGAAATCCTTCACCGGGTCGTAGGGCAGCTTCTTGTAGAGCGCCGTGTTGATGGCGTGGGTGCTGATGGTTCCGCCGATCAGCGTGTAGCCGTCGGCCGGCGCACGCGCCACCGCCTGCACGCCGATGGCGCCGCCGGCCCCGGGCCGGTTGTCGATCACCACCGACTGCTTCAGCGCCACCGACAGCTCCTGCCCGATGACCCGGGCGACGACGTCGGTCGACCCGCCCGGAGCGAAGGGCACCACCCAGGTGATGGGTTTGGCGGTGGGCCAGTCGGCGGCGTGGGCGGGTACGGCGAACAGGCAGACGGTGCTGCAGACGGCAGCGGTCAGGGCGAAACGGCGGTTCATGAAATGTCTCTTTCGTTGGTATGGCTGGCATTGAAGCACTAATGTATTAGTGCGTCAATGCGGTCGCGGCGTAAAATTTGCGACCCTACCCGCCTCCTCCGATGAGAACGAATCACACGCTCGACCGCACCCGCCAGGCCGCCCCGCAGGTTTTCGAATGGCTGCGCGCGGCCATCATTTCGCTGGAATTGGCACCCGGCACGCCGCTGGCCCGGGCCGAGCTGGCGGAACGCTTCGCGCTGAGCCAGACCCCGGTGCGCGATGCCCTGCTGCAGCTGAGCCAGGAGGGGCTGGTGGACATCTTTCCGCAGCATGCGACGCTGGTCAGCCGCATCGATCTGCACTCGGCGGAGCAGGCGCAGTTCCTACGCTGCGCGATCGAGCTGGAAGTGGTGCGCGCCCTGGCGCTGGCGGACGACCCGACGCTACGCGGCCGGCTGGGCACGCTGATCGACCGCCAGGCCGCGCTGGCCGCCAACGACGCGGAGGAATTCATCGCGCTCGACCAGCAGTTCCACCGCACGATGTTCGAAGCCGCCGGCGTGCCGCATCTCTACGAGGTGGTGCGCCGCCGCAGCGGCCATCTCGACCGTCTGCGCCGGCTCGACCTGCCGGCGCTAGGCAATGCGGCGCGGGTGGTACAGGACCATCGCCGTATCGTGGATGCGCTGGCCGGGCGAGACCCCGAGGGTGCGCAGGCAGCGATGCGGGCGCATCTATCGGGGACGCTGGGACGGGTCGCGGATATCCGGGCGCGGCATCCGGAGTATGTGAGCGGTTGAGGTCATGTGCGGCGCGGAGCCGGCGAAGCCGCGAGGCTGCGTCAGGCGCCGATCCGCAGCACGATCTTGCCGCGGGTGCGTCCGGCCTCGGACAGCGCGAGCGCCTTGCCAACCTCCGCGAGCGGCAACACCGTGGCGACATGCGGCACCAGGCGGCCCGCCTCGGCCATGTCGCGGATGGATGCGAGTTGGACCGCGTCGGGCTTGCAGAACACCCGGTACGCGCGCACACCGTGTTGCTGCGCCTCGTCCTGGGGAAACTCGACCGCCGTGATCATCGCGCCGCCCGCCCGCAATACCGAGTAGGCGCGCTGGAAGGTGTCGCCGCCCACCGTGTCGAAGACGACGTCCATGTCGTGTGCCACCTGCTCGAACGGTTGCCGGGTGTAGTCGATGAATGCGTCTGCGCCCAGACCGCGCACATAGGCCTCGTTGCGCCCCGAGGCCATGGCGGTGACGTGCGCGCCCCGGGCCTTGGCGATCTGCACCGCCATCGAGCCGACGCCGCCCGACCCGTTGGTGATCAGCAGACGCTGCCCCGCGACCAGCCCACCGAGGTCGAACATGGCCTGCCAGGCCGTCAACGCACCGAGCGGTATCGCGGCGGCCTGGACGAAATCGAGATTGGCGGGCTTGACGGCGAGCAGCCCTGCGTCCACCGCGGCGTACTCGGCGAAGCCGCCGGTGCCGATGATGCCGAACACGGCATCGCCGACCCGCAGGCCCTCGGTGCCGTCGCCGACGGCCTGCACCGTCCCGGCAATCTCACCGCCCAGGTGGATCGGCAGCGTCAGGCCCATGCGCCGGCCCAGGCCCCCGCGGATCTTCCAGTCCACCGGGTTGACACCCGCGGCGTGGATCTTCACCAGCACCTGGCCAGCGCCGGGTGTGGGCATGTCGACATCGGTGTAGCGGAGCACCCGGTTGTCGCCGTACTCGTCGAGAATCACAGCCTTCATTTTTTCCCCTGTTGTCAGCATCCGGTCCGGATGTCCTGACGATAGGCGTGCGCCGCGACGAGGTGGCGCCAGTCTGCATCGCAGAGACGCCAACGATGCTCGTCACTGCCCACCCGAAGCTGCCCGACGCCATCCGACGCCATGAGCCTGTTCACCGTCCACCGTGGCGTCAAGCCCCGCGGCACCGAGCTGCCGATGCACGCCCACGACGCGGCGCAACTCACGTTCGCAGCTGCCGGCATGGTGCAGGTGCATACCGACCAAGGCCGCTGGCTGGTGCCGCCGCAACTGGCCGTCTGGGTGCCGGCGGGCGTGTCGCACCGGGTCGAGGCGCTGACCGACGCCGAGTTGTGGATGGTGCACTGGCAACCCGCCGCGGTAGCCGAATGGGCGCCACCGGTACTGCGCGAACGCGGGGCATTCGCGCTGCAGATCACGCCGCTCCTGCGCTCGCTGCTGGAGGCCGCGCTGACCCCCGATCAAGAACCGGCGAAGGCGGCGCTGGTGGCCAGGCTGATGCTGCACGAACTGACCGGCGTGACGGACGCCCCCACCTTCCTGCCCTGGCCGACGAGCCCGGCGGGTCGCCGACTGGCGGAGGCCACGTTCTCCGACTGGCAGAACCGGTCGAGCTTGCCGGCACTCGCCGAACGCTCGGCGACGTCGGTGCGCAGCGCCAGCCGGCTTTTCCCGGCAGAAACCGGACTGACCTTCAAGGCCTGGCGGCAGCGCGCCCGCATCGTGCGGGCGATCGACCGCCTGGCCCGCGGAGAGTCGATCGCGCGGGTATCGACGGCCGCGGGTTTCGCCAGTGCGGCGGCGTTCGCCGCGGCCTTTCGGCAGGTGACGGCCATGGCGCCGACGCAGTTCGTCGAGCAGTCGTCGTCAGCGTTGGGCTCGGTGCCTGATGACCGGGCCGGCCTACCTGATTCCCACGACCAATAGAGGAGTCGCCCCGATCAGCGACCGGCACCCCGCACGCTCGCAGCAGTGGAACGGATGCCCGGTGCTTCGGCTGCAGCAGCCACGCAAAAGCCACCCGCAATCAGCGCGATGACCTGCTCGATATGACGGCGGTCCAGCGTGTGGGCCGGAGTCGCGGCAAGCGGCTCGCCGTCCAGACGGGCGATGTGCTCGAAACGACGCGACAAGGGATCGAGGTTGGCGACGAGGTGTACCGCGGCACCGCGCGCGAACTCGTAGCGCCAGATCGCCTGCTCCCGGGTCTCCCCCGCAAAGGTGCGGCTGATCGCGTCGACGAACCGCCGCGCCACGTCTGCGTTCATGTCGAAGGTGCCCTGCCCGAATTCGGCGTTCACACGGGCCTGGAACACCGTGCGGATGTAGAGGCTGCCGCCGTCTGCCGAACGTGATGCGTCGAGGATCGGTGCGATCAGGGCTTCCAGGATGGCGACGGGTTCGAGCGCCCGGCCACCCGCTGCATGTTCCAGGGCCTCCAGACGGGCAATTCGTTCGCGGTTCACATCCGCGGTGATCTCGCCGGTCGCCAGGCGCACCAGCTTGTCCTTCGACTGGAAGTAATACGCGATCGCCGCATGGTTCGCGCCGGAAAGGGACGCGATGTTGCGAACCGTGGTGCCATCCGGCCCGCGCAGCGCCACCAGCTCCTTGGTGGCGGCGAGGATGGCTTGGCGAGTCGACGCGCCTCTCAACATTCCGGCATCTGCAGCCGGCATCGACGACTCATCCGTGCCCATGGCGCTCTCGTTCAACCGTCGTTTCCATCCTCATCCATTACTTGCCTGCCGACAGGCCGCAAATCATAATTAATACAAATGTATTAAACGAATGTATGAACTCTTTTGAGCAGCAGACTTTCGGCGCCATGGTGCTGCACGACCACGCCTTGCAGAACGCCGTTACCGGCTCCAGCCGAACCAGCCTCGCGGACCTGTCGGTCGCCGAAGCATCGCACCTGATCGACAGCGGCCGCCTGGCGCCGGATGCGCTGCTGCAGGCAGTGTTCGACCGCATCGACGAGGTCGACGGCGTCGTGCACTCGTACCTGCGGGAAGACCGCGCCGCCGCGCGTGCGGCGGCGCTGGCGTCCGGTGTGCGCGCACGGGCCGGCAAGCGCCTGGGTTCGCTCGACGGCATACCTTTCGCGGTCAAGGACAACATCCGCACCAGCGCTCTGCCCACGACCGGCGGCTCGCGCGTGCCGCAGCGCCACGACCCGGCTTTGCAGGCCACGCTGGTGGACCGGCTGGCGGCCGCGGGCGCGGTACTGGTCGGCAAGCTCAACACCTGGGAATACGGTACCGGGACCGGTGCGGTGCATTTCGACCTTCCGGCGCCGCCCGCGGCGAACCCCTGGAACCCGGCGCATTTCACCGGCGGTTCCTCCAGCGGTGCCGGTGCTGCGGTGGCGGCCGGTACCGCACTGTTCGCCATCGGCACCGATACCGGCGGTTCGGTGCGTCTGCCGGCGGCCGCCTGCGGCGTCGTCGGCCTGAAGCCCACCTTCGGGCGCATCAGCCGCTACGGCGTGATGACCAACTGCCCGAGCTTCGACGCGGTCGGCCCGCTGGCGGTTACGGTGGAGGATTGCGCCCTTGTCTACCAGGCGATCGCCGGCCACGACCCGGCCGACGCGGTGAGCCTGCAGCACGAGGTGGAGAACACGCTGGTCGGGCTGGAGCGCGGCGTCGCAGGACTGCGCATCGGCTATCTGCCCACGCTGCACGCGACGCAGCCACCGACCGAGCCGGCCATTGCCGATGCGCTGCGAAGGGCTGCCGACGCATTGCGGAGCGCCGGCGCGGAGGTGCGGGACGCCGCCCTGCCGATACCGCCCGCCGACTACCGCAGTGTCGCCCTGCCGATCAACCGCTGCGAGAGCTCGGCAGCCAACCTGGACGACTTCCGGGAATACGGCCACCTGATGGGCCGGTCCTTGCGCGAGAAGCTCCAGGCCGGCATGGCCATCCCCGCGGTCGACTACCTCGCCGCTCGCAGCCGCCGCGACGAATTGGCACAGCGCACCGACGCGCTCTTTCGGGAATTCGACTGCCTGTTGCTGCCGATGACCGGCCGCAGTGCCCCGGCCTTCGCCGACGCCGAAGCGGTCGTCGATTTCACGGCCGGGTCGGCGGGCAGCCTCTTCTCGCTGACCGGACACCCGGCGATCTCGCTGCCGGCGGGTTTCACCGATGCGGGAATGCCGGTGGCGGTGCAGTTGGCCGGCGGCTATCACCAGGAGGCACTGTTATTGCGTGTCGCCCAGGCGCTGCAGTCCGCCCTGGGCTTCGCGCCGCGCCGGGCGCCGCTGGCAATCATGCTGCGGGCACCCGCCACGACCTGAAGCGTCACGGTGCGCTGCCTGCCCGAGCCGATCCTCCACCACCCTCCACCGGAACCAGCAGCATGACCCGATTCAACCGACGTTCTTGGATCTTCCTCACGACGATGGCGCTCGCCTGCAGCAGCGCTCAGGCGCAGTCGCCGACCTGGCCGGACCGCCCGGTACGGGTGCTGGTCGGTTTTTCGCCGGGCGGCCCGACGGACATCATCGCGCGCATCGCCTCGAGGCACCTGAGCGAAGACCTGAAGCAGCCGTTCGTGGTCGACAACCGGCCGGGCGCGGCGGGCAACATCGCCACCGCCGCGGCCGCCAAAGCCGCGCCCGATGGCTACACCACGCTGGTCGCGAGCCTGAACATCACCATCAATCCGGCCATGATGGAAGGCATCACCTTCGACAGCCAGAAGGACATCCGTCCGGTGCGGGCCATCGCCACCGCGCCCACGGTACTGGTGGTACGGCCGGACTTCCCGGCGCGCAACTACGCCGAGTTCGTCGCCGAGCTACGCCGCCATCCCGACCGCTACAACGCGGCGGCGCAGGGCTCCTCGCCGCTGCTGGCGGCCGAGCAGTTCTCGCAGCTCACGCAGACCCGGATCACGCCGGTCACCTACCAGGGCGCCGCGCCCGCCATGATGGACCTGATGGCCGGCAACGTGGATCTGTCGTTCGCCACGCTGGGCTCGGTGCTGCCGCAGATCAAATCGGGAAAGATCCGCGCCATCGCCGTCGCCACGCCCACCCGCAGCGCACAGCTGCCCGACGTGCCGACCTTCGCCGAGTCGGGTCTGCAGGATTTCAGCTTCGATTCCTGGGCCGGCGTCTTCGTGCCCGCACGCACGCCCGAACCGGTGATCGCCGCGCTGAGGGCTTCGCTGGACCGATTGGTCGTGCGGCCCGACTATCCCGGCATGCTGGTCGACGTCGGCATGACGCCGGTGCTCGACAGCGATCCTGCGAAGCTCGCGGCGGTGATCGAGAAGGAGACGGTGCTCTACGCGCGGCTCGGCAAGGCGGTCAAGGAACGCCGGACGATCCAGCGGCCCTGAGCCATGCAGGCTATGCCGGGCCGCGGTGGGAACACAGCGTTGCGCTGGAGTGCTCCAGCGTGGCCTGCAGGATCGAACCTGTCGGCGATTTCAATTCGGCACGCCATTGGCGGAAGCTCAGGGATTCGAACCCTGGAACCCTTGCGGGTTGCCGGTTTTCAAGACCGGTGCAATCGACCACTCTGCCAAGCTTCCTGAGCCGGCGATTCTAGCCGGCGCGCCCTGCCCGCCCCACCACGCCCGGCCGGGTTCAACCCGCCAGGAACAGCGCCTGCAGATCGTTCAGGAAATCGAAACCCCGCTCGGTCGGCCGCACATGGTGCAGGTCGCGCACGATCAGCCCGCGTTCTTCCGCCTGCTCCAGCGGCCGGGCGATGGCGGTCACCGCCAGGCCGGTGCGTTCGCTGAAATCCTGCAGCGCGAAGCCGTCGCGCAGGCGCAGCGCGTTCACCATGTATTCGAACGGCAGGTCGGCGCGGCTGACATCGTTTTCCTGCGCTAGCGGTCGCCCGGCCAGGGCCTGGCGCATGTAGAGCTCGGGCTCGCGAAACCGCACCTGGCGCACCACCCGGTGGGCGAAGGTCAGCTTGCCGTGCGCGCCGGCGCCGATGCCCAGGTAGTCGCCGAAGCGCCAGTAGTTGAGGTTGTGCCGGCAGATGTGGTCGGTGCGCGCATAGGCGGAAATCTCGTAGCGCTGCAGCCCGGCGGCGCCGGTCATCGCGGTGATGCGGTCGAGCATGTCGTAGGCGTCGTCGTCCTCCGGCAGCGTCGGCGGGTGGCGGGCGAACAGCGTGTTCGGCTCGACCGTCAGGTGGTAGATCGACAGATGCGCCGGCGCGTACGACAGCGCGGTGGCCACGTCGGCTTCCAGCTGCGCCATGGTCTGGCCCGGCAGCGCGTACATCAGGTCGAGGTTGAAGGTGGAAAACGCGCTCGCGGCCTCTTCCAGCGCCGCGCGC